>JAYVQJ010001184.1:0-3464 GCA_043777235.1 Planctomycetia bacterium | reverse complement strand
CCGGTTTGCGAGGCTCACGGCGTTGATAACCGAGTTCGACTTCGAGCACTTCCACGGCTGCGCGTTCTTCGTTCGTCGCTGCGCGTGCCGGTTCGTCCTCACCCTGCAACTTGATGAGAAACTGCCGGTCGAGCCGTGCCCACGGCGCGGGATGCGGCGAACCATCGATCAACGTGTCATCCCCGATCCGTCGATAGACAACGCGACCCGGTTTGTCGCCGCCGCGCGGCGTGAACCAACACAACGCCTCGCGCGACGGGACGCCACACCCCGCCAATGCGCACGCAGCTTGGAGTTCCTTCGTAGAAATCGCCTCCCACACCGCACACGCCGCCGCGTACCGATGTCCCAAATCAACCGAGAGAACTCGCAGATTCGGAAGTCGCGAAAGAATGAGCTTTGCTTTCCCTTTGCGAGCCTTGTTCTCAGCGGCGTGAGGCCAGTATTGGGGATCGGGTTTCACAAGCGTCGGATGTGCCTCCGCGAAATCCAACCACGGACCTTGTGGCTGCAATCTCGCCGAGTAGGTCACCAGCCAATGCAATCTCGTGGTCATCTTCGCGACGCGCTCGCTCCGTTCGGCTGACGACAGACGTTTGCATTTCAAGCCATCGCGAATGTCGGCGATGCGATTCAGTTCGGCACGCGGAGCCTGCAAGCGACCGTTCCATTCCTTCAAGCTGAGTAATCCCATCACGTCGAGCGGCGCATCAGCGGCGGCGTTTCCGGCCGCGAGCGCGAGTCGGTTTGCACGAGACACCGGCACTGGATTCGGCGAGCCGGAGGGCGTCAGCCTCCGGACTTGTTGCGAGTCTTCGGTCCGGGGGCTGACGCCACCCGGCTCGCCTGTTGGTTGACGCTCGGAACCCGAGGTCGGCAACAATTCGTTTCGCAAGCGTTTCGACTGCCACGTCAACGGCCTGTCTTCGAGTGTGTGCCCGTCCCACAACTTCAGCCGTAGACCTTGTCGAGATTCCAACCATGCCAGCTCGCGCTGCGATTCGTCGAGCGAGCGTTGCGCCAGCACAAGCTTTTTCTGCGCGGCTTCACGCTTCTCGTCGGTCTTGGCCTTTTCGATGGCCAGCAGCGCTTTGGTGACATCGGCCTCACGACGTTCGACCGTGGCTTGTGCCGACGCCTGCTTGCCGCCGACTCGATGCGCGGCAAAGTCGATGCTCCAACGTGACTCGCCGAAATCGCAGAAGACCGGATGCCGCAGTTCGTCGGGATGCCGATAAGCCGGCACCTTGAAGCGGCGTTTGTTGTGTTCGGCTTGTCGCGCCGCCACATAATCCTTCAACGGCTGCGCGTTCGGCTGACCGTTGACCAGCCACACGAGTTTCGCGTCCTCTTGAGCCAGCGCCTCGTAAAGCTGATTGTCACCCGGCTTGTCGTTCTCAGGATCAGCCTGAACTTCACGAGCCGCCGCGATACGATCATCGACCGTCTGGCACTTCGCACCGCCCCATCGCGTGACGACATCGGACCAGTCCGAGATTGCCCCTTTGCGGATGCGATAGCCGTCATCGTCCGCCGTCCCCGTGTCTCGCGAGCGGTCACGGCAGAACTGGTCGAGCCACTCGACGATGGCGGGATGCTCGGCCTTCAACTGGTCGATCTTCCGAGCATCCTTTTCAAACTCGTTCCGCTCGGCCTCCGCCAACTTGATCCACGAATGCGTCTGCGACACCCGCCGCGCCGCATGGTCGAGCATGACGGAGAATTCGGCATGGCGAACCGCATGCGGACGATTCGAGTAGCTGAAGCCAGCCGATTGCTCAACATCTCGCATCAAGTCGGACGCCCAAGCGCGTTCGCCTTTGACTCCAACTCCAGCTTGGCACTTTGTGGAGTCTTCGGCCGCGAACAGCGCGAGCCGCGTGATATCGTCGGCTGTGACGCTCGGCTTATCGTCGAGTTCTTTCAGCAGATTTCGAGTAGCGCTCTTGTGCCCGGTTGCACCAATCAGCTTCAGAACGCCAAGCAAATCCAGAGACGTTGGGGTGAGTTGCTGAAGGCGAGCCGCTAGGTCGGAAATTATTTGTGTGCCTGAGTGCCCCGGCACGATGTTCTGAGCCGCAACTCCAATCTCTCCGTAATTCTGAGCGAGCCGTTCAAAGTCGGCCCCCTCACCCTCGCCAACACGATCGCACAACCATCCACCAGCATCTTCAATTAAATCCTTGGGCTTTTGCTTTGCGGCTGATTTCAAAACATCTTTGTTCGCCTCTGATTCCTCATTATTGCCATCACTATCATTGGCTATTGCCCCGCTATCTGCGGCGGCTTCACTTGTGCCGAGATACGCATCGGGACTCTTGAAAAATCGGCCAAGAAGATCCCACATCTCGGTGCGATTGAGCGATGAACCGACTCGCTGCACGGCTGCGTCGAAAACGCGGCTGCGATTCACCCATCGGGCGTTCTCGCGAATGCTGGCTCGCAACGAATCACCGCAGTCGCGAACCCAATCAGCGATTTCGGACTCTTCGACGTCGCGATTCGCCAGAATGGTTCGCAGAGCTTGGACCGTCTGCGGCACGCCATCACGGACTGCAACGAAGTGAGCGACCGGCGCGTCATGCTCGGTTTCGTGGGATTCCACCGACAACCAAGACAGCGCGAGCATGATTCGGCGTTGACGGCGTTCCGGGTCTGTCGGAGGTCGAACCGACTTCCCCTTGCCCACGGAAATCTTCGCGTCCGCAAGCGTGTGACACAGCCCGCCTCGCAACGTCAGCAACCAGTCGCCAAACGCCTTCGCCCCGCGATTGACCGCGACATGAGTTCGCCAAAGCATCTCGCGCCAAGTTTGATCGTCGGTTGCCGCGCCGCGCAGGCGGAGTGTGTAGGCTCGCTGGGTGGTGGGGAGGTCGGGCATGGTGGTGAGTCGAGGGTTGAGAGTGAGGTGCGACATTGCGAACAGGCTACGGTCTGAACGGCGGGGGGCAAGTCAACGTAGCCGTCATCGCTCCGCGTGACGAGCCTTGGTCGAGAGACTTCCGATCGCACTCTGCCGCTCTCGACTCGCGTGCGTCTCACCAAAAGGCTCGTCACGCGGAGCGATGACGGCTACATAAAGACGAACTCAGATCACGACCATGCCTTGCAGCGGTTCGCTCAGCGATTGGCCGAGGACGGTGGTGGCGGTGCGGGCGGTGGTTTCGTTCTCGCCGAGGTCGATGATGACGACTTGGTCCTCGCGCTGGTTCATCTGCTCTTCGAGTTCGGTTTGCAGGCGGACTCGGTCGATCGGTTTCAAGACGCAGAAGAAGACGGAGTATTGCCACGGCTCGCCGTAACCTTGGCAGACTTTGTGAACGTGACGCAACCGCTTCGGATCGGCGATGTCGTAGCAGACGAGATAGCAGTGTCGCATGGTCTCACCTTGGAGTGCGGTGGCTCGACACCGCCCTCCATGATTGCGGTGGTGAGCCACGAACGGCGTTGTGCGATGTCGTGAA
>JAYVQJ010001183.1:0-3479 GCA_043777235.1 Planctomycetia bacterium | reverse complement strand
CGCGTTCCGGCTGATTCACTACCTATTGTGTGCGTCAGCCGCCAACCAACAGGAATGGCGGAGAGCCCATATTTTCTTAGCACGTCGAGCAACTCGCTCCACAAGGCTCAGCAGTAATTGCTCCCGACGCCGACTTGCGTTCTTTCCACAATTGATGCGATTCGTGGTCGCCGGTGATGATTTCGAAGCCGAGGTCTTCGACCATCTGAAAATCGAGTTCCGGCGGCTGGCCTTTGGTTGTCAAGTAATCGCTGACGAACAGCGAGTTCGCGACGTACAAGCCCATTGCTTGCAGCGAGCGAAGGTTGATCTCTCGGCCGCCGGCGATGCGGAGTTCGACGGTGGGGATCACGAACCGCAACATGCAGAGCACCTTCAGGCAGTAGCGCGGGTTGAGTTCGCGGACTCGCTCAAGCTGTGTCCCGTCGATCGAATTCAGGAAGTTGATCGGGATCGACTCGACCTTCATGCCGCGCAGTTCCATTGCGACGTCGATCAGGTCGGCGTGCTCTTCCCCCATGCCGGCGATCAGGCCGCAGCAGAGTTCCATGCCGTGCTCGCGCACGGTTCGCAGCGTGGCCAGCCGGTCGTCGAACGAATGGGTCGAGCAAATTTGCTCGTAGTACCGGCGGCTGGTGTTGAGATTGTGATTGATCCGATCGACGCCCGCTTCCTTCAATCGCTTGGCTTGCTCAGGCTCAAGCAAACCCAGGCAGCAGCAGATGTGGAGGCCGTACTGGTCTTTGATCTTCTCGACGACGCTGGCGACGTGTTCGACTTCGCGGTTCGACGGCCCGCGACCGCTGGCCACGATGCAATACGTTCTCGCTTGCAGCGAAGCCGCCGCCGCCGCCCCTTCCATCAGCTTCCGCTCATTGAGCATCGGATAGCGCGAGATATCCGCCTCGGAGTCGATGTTCTGCGAACAATACCCGCAGTCCTCCGGGCAGAGGCCACTCTTGGCGTTCTTCAAATAGTAGAAGTGAACCTTGTGCCCGAAGTGTTTCAGCCGCAGCCGAAACGCAGCGGCGACGAGTGACGGGACATCGTCGTCGGGAGCGGTCAGGATCGCTGTCGCCTCGGCACGAGTGATTTCACCGCCAGAAAGTACGCGGTCGGCCAAAGCATTCCAGTCCAAGGCGGTCGATTCAGTAGTCATCATTGTTGTTCTTTGTTTGCGAATTTGGTTCTGATGCGGTGAGGCAGTCTAGCGGAGGCCCGTAAAAGTGAAATCAATGTCCCCTTCATCGTTCCGCGTGAAGTTCGCCGAACGCACGATCGACGTTGAATTGTCAAATGCGTCCATTGCTCGCTCGGCTTTCCTCACGCGGAGCGGTGAGGGCTACATTACTCCGACACCAACCGCAATTCCTTCAAATCCATCAGATGATTCTTGAGTGACTCGGCCGCGCGGACGGTCAGCCGATGTTCGCCGGCTGGTAGCGTGAGTTCGCCGAGGATGGCCGTTTGATAATTCTCCCACGAGCCGGTGCCGACGATCTTGGCTTTGAGCGATTGGCCGGCGACTTCAAACAACACGTCGTTGCCGGCCGTGCTGTTGTCGCAGGCGTAATTCATGCGGATCGAGAACTTACCGGGCTTCGTGACGCGAATCGTCCAGACCGCTCGGTCATCGACGCTGCCCCAATAGCCGAGGTTCTTGAACGGCGGTTCGAAGACCAGCGTCTTGCCATAAATCTCCGCGTTCGTGGCGAGCAATCGCAGTCCGCCGTTCGCGTCCGAGTTCACCGCTTCCGGTTGATTGCCGTCGAACTTCTTCGGGGGCGGACCAGACGACTGCACGAACGCGATGACGTCGGCCAGTTCGCTCGGCGAGACATCTTTCTCCAATCCTTCGGGCATGAACGATTTCGCGGAGCTGATGAATTCGTCGAGGTCCGCTCGCAGCAGCGTGTGCTGTTTGCCGTCGGCGGCCATGAGCGTGATGCTGTTGCCGGTCTCGGCCGCGATCAGGCCGGAGAAGGTTTGCCCCTGCTTGTTGACCGCCGTGTACGCCAGGAATTTCGCCTCGACCGCTTTGTTTGGATCGAGGATCGCGGTCAGCAGCGCGGCCTGTGACTTGTCGGTCAGCGACATCAAGTCCGAGCCGACCGACGTACCGATGTCCTTCAGCTTGTGGCACGTCGCGCACCGCTTCTTGAAGATTTCTGTTCCGCGGGTCGCATCGCCGGCGATGTTGCCGTCCTTCAGCTTTGCCGCGAACTCAGCCACGATCTTCTGTCGATCCGCGTTCGCCGAAACTTCCAGTAACTTCGCCGCTCGTGTGCGGATCGCTGCGTTCGAGTGCGCGATCAACCGCTGCCGCCGGGCCGCGTCGATATCGCTCGGCGCGATCGTCTTCGCTTCGAGTGCATCGAGCAGCTTGTCCGTCCAAGCCGCTCGGCTGAGCAGCGCATCGAGCACTTGCGTTCGCAGCGTCGGCGTAAAGGTCCGCCAACCGCTCAACAACGCGGCGGCTGAGTCCGCGTGATTGATCCGCGCGAGGGTTGCGACCGCCGCCGTTTGCACCGGCACAGGCGTTTGCGGGACAAGGAGTGATCCGACGAGCTTCGCGTCCTCGCCACGCTGATCGGCCACGCGACCGAGCAACGGAAGGGAATTTTCGATTTTCGATTTTCGATTTTTGATTTCAGGATCATTTGAGATTTGAAATTTGAAATTTGAAATTTCCGTCCTCGCCGCCTCGATGCGGGCCGTCAACTGCTGCTCCGCCCGCGCCAGCCGCTGCGGTGCGATCCCTTTCAACTGGCTCAGCGACGTCCCGCGCCGGTCCAAACTTTCAAGCACCTGTGCCAGAATGATCGGCTGCGACTCGGTCGTCGCCTCGCCGCTCAAGACGTACTCAATCAAACTGAGCAACGCTTGATCGTCACCGAGCGTCGCGGCCAAGCCCAGCAACGTGCTCGCCAACGTAGGCGATGTCGCTCCGCGACTCGCATTCTGTTCGGTCGCCGACATCTCAAGCACGTTCGCCACGACACTGGCCACATTCTTCGCATGAATCGAACTCATCGCCGCCGCGACGAGGTATTTGTCGTCCCGCTCACGATACAGCAGTTTGCCGAGTTCATGTCCGAGCGACGCGAACTTCGGATGCCCCAGCGTGTACGCGAACTGCATCCGTACAAACGGATCGGGATCGTTGCCCATTCCCGAAAGCTGGTTGATGAGCGGATCGGAAAGAACGCCGTCGAAGTTCTCGACCGCTTGCAACGCGCGGCGACGCACAGCGGAATGCTTGTTTTGCAAGCCTTGCGAAAGATCCTCTGTTTCGAGCGAATGCGTGGCATCCAACAATGAGAGCGCGTGTAGCTGTCCAAGATGCGATGAATCCAACCGATTGATGATGAGGCTGCCTCTCTTTGAGCCAGCTCTGATCCAGCCGTTCTGCACGATGATTCGCAAGCGTCCAACGACATCCGCATCAATCTCACCGTGTTTGCTATCGGTGAGTTTCC
>JAYVQJ010001182.1:0-3482 GCA_043777235.1 Planctomycetia bacterium | reverse complement strand
GCAACGCGCGGGCCTTCAACATCCGGACGACGTGCTCGAAGTGCGCGAACCCCTCAAGTTCCGCAGCTTCGTCGGGCGCGAGCGTCCCTTCGCGATTCTTATCCAATAGGTCGTCTAAGTGCTCTTGTTTGCTTGGCGACAATTGAAACGCCAGCATTCTGGAAGGCTCGACATCTTCAGCCAGGACATCGACCAGTTCGTCGTACGCCGGGGGAAAAGTGGTCGCTGACATCGCGTGCTCCTTATCTGCGAATCGCCAGAAGCGATTCGTCATTCGGCCTTCGTCAATCTTTCGTCATTGGGCACTTCGCCATTCGTCATTTCCCCCGCCAACGTGTCCGGCGGCGTGAACTCGAAGCGTTTGCACTGTCGAAAGAATTCCAGCGGGTTGTCGTACACGATTTTCTTGATCTTGGAATCGGGGTGGCCGCGGCGGCGCAGTTCTTGGATGAAGTCGGGGACGGCGATCGGGTTGGACGGGCCCCAGTCGCCGGCGGAGTTCACCATGATGCGGTCGTCGCCGTAGGCTTCGATGATGTCGGCGGCTCGCGACGGTGTGCATTTCGTGATCGGGTACAGCGTCATCGCGCACCAGAAGCCCTCTTCCTTCGCCAGGCCGACGGTGTGTTCTTCGACGTGGTCGATCAGCACACGCTCCGGTTGCACGCGGCGGTCGGACATCAACATGTCGATGATCATCCGCGTGCCCTTCAGCTTGTCTTGCAGGTGCGGCGTGTGAATCAGGATCAGCTCGTCGAGCTGCATCGCCAGTTGGACGTGTTCTTGGAAGATGATCGACTCGTTCTTCGTGTTCTTGTTCAGCCCGATCTCGCCGATGCCGAGCACTCCCGGTTTGTTGATGAACTCCGGGATCATCTTGATGACCTCGCGAGAGAGTTCGACGTTCTCGGCTTCCTTCGCGTTGATGCAGAGCCATGTGTAATGCTGGATGCCGGACCAACCGGCGCGCTTCGGCTCGAATTCGGTGAGCTGCCGGAAGTAGTCGCGGAAACCATCCACGCTGCCGCGATCAAAGCCGGCCCAGAACGCTGGCTCGCTGACGGCGACGCAGCCCATGCGAGCGATCCGCTCGTAGTCGTCGGTCACGCGGGAAACCATGTGGATGTGCGGGTCGATGTAGTACATGTCAGCTCCCTGGAGTGCGGTGGCTCGACACCGCCCTCCATTCAGGAAGGGAAAACAGTCAGTCTGAAAAACAAATCCCAAGAACCATCGTTCGCGGTCCTCTGGAATGTGGCCGTTGTGTTTCTTGAATGGAGGGCTGCGTCGAGCCGCAGCACTCCAAGGTCAGTGCGGAACGCTCGGCGACAGTGCGGGACGTTCGCCGGTTGTCAGGTACTTCTTCATCCAAGTTGGGTCGTATTGATCGCTGAAGATCTCCTGAATCTGAGCGGCACGATGGAAGCCGTCGCTCAAGAGGATTTCGAGACCTTGCTGGATTTGACGAAAGCGAGGGTCCGCCCGCACCGATTCAGCGGCCTCGGCCCGGTCCAGGCGGTCGAGCGTAGCGGCAATTTCGAGAATGCGGGCGCGGACGAGCAGGAAGGTTTGCTCGAAGACTTCCGGGGAAGTTTGGACGGCGGCGATCATGGTGTGAGCCTCGCAGGAGCCAGAAAAGCAGGTGTGACGACAGCAGTGTCCGGCTGCTGGAGTCCAAATTCAAGCGGGGCTTTACCCAGATGAGGCAATGCGAGCCGGGCGGCGTCAGCCCGCGGACTTGGTTCCGATCGTATCGTCCGGGGGCTGACGCCCTCCGGCTCGCCAAAATCTCACGCACGGAAGCACCGAAGACATTATCCTGTTCCATCATGGCTCGGCATGAATCTGACCGCGAAGACTTGATGCAGGAAGCGACCGGCTTGGCTCGGCGGGTTGAGTGGCAAGTGCCGTTCATCGAAGAGCCGGTGGTCGCCGGCTTCAAAAAGAACGGAGCCTGCTCGGTGTATTTCGGGGTCGAGCCAATGCTGCAATTCGATCCGGCCGGCTGTCTGCGGCGAGCCTTCTTCGAGGGATTTCTGTTTCGGACTCAAGGGACGACGCTGGCTCGGCTGCAACGGAATCGAACCGCCAGCGAGTCGCAACTCGTGCGACACGATTTGACGGACTGCGAACTCGCGACCTTTCGCGTCCAAGCCTGCTCGTGGCTGAGACAACTCTTGCAGGCCATCGACCTCGGCCAAGCGGTGCGGTTGAGGCAAGTTCCCGATCCCGACGAAGTCATCCTCGATCTGTGCGCCGCGCTGCGAACGGCACTCGCCGAAGGCTTGCCGCTCGCAGCCGCGTTACCGGGGAAACGTTGATCGTGCGAGCGAGTCGTAGTTCGGACGCCTACGTCCGGACTCGCCGTCGCGCCGGACGTAGGCGTCCGGGCTACGGCGGCGATGACCTTGCTTTGCTCACCGCGACAACCACTTCACGACTTCGTTGCCCTTCGCGGATGCTTCGCCCTTGTACTGAGTCAGCACAGGACCGGCTGCGGCTTTCCAACTGGCGGCGGTGAGTTTCGGGAGTTCCTTCTCGCCGCTCAGCCAGACTTCGCTGCCGGCGCTGAGTGCCAGCAATCCGGGGACGTCACCGTACTTGACGGCTCCGGGCAAGAACTGCGCGTCGTCGAATTCGGTGAGCGATGCGAAGCGGAAGCCGGCGGTGTCGATCGCGGTGCGATCAATCGCCGGGCCGGCGATCGCTTTCGCGGCGGCGGCCCACGGGCCGGCTCCACCGAGGCCGACGACATGCACCTTCAGAGCGCCGTGATCGTCGCCGCGCACGAAGCTGACGAGCGTCAGGATGTCGTGAACTCGCTGAGCGAACAGCGGGTGGTTGTAGCCGTAGGTGAAGCCGGCGAATTGGCGGTCGCCGCCGACTCGGCGGTTCTTCAATGGCGTCCCGGCTCCGGCTGGCACGAGCTCGCCGGTGCCGAATACGTCCGGCGACACGACGCTGAAGCCGCCATCCAGCAGCGATTTAATCTCGTACTTCGGCGAGCCGTCGGCGTTGAACAGGCCCGACTTGCCCGACTCATCAACCCACACAACGACTTGCTTGTTCCACTTCTTGGGGTGCAGGAAAACGATCGGCAGTTCTTCTTGTTGCTTCTTCAGACGGAGCACGTCGCCGAAGAAGAAATACTCGCCGCGATCCTCCTTCTTGATCTTCTCGTGTTCGATGCTCTTCGAGTCCGGCAGTTCGCGGCCGATGAGGGTTTTCCAGCCGCTGCCGACGACGTCGCGAAACTTCGTCAGTGAGTTTGCGTCGGTCGGCGTCAGCGCGGCGATCAGCTTGTCGTCGTTCGTCGCCAGCGTCTTCGTCAGCGAGCGTTCGAAGTCATCGCCGCTCGGCGGCTTCGGATGTTGTTCGTCGAAGACCGTCAGTTCGGGGATCGACAGCGGTTGAAAATCGCCCTCGACGATCGGGTCGGCGAAGCCCAGTTTCAAATGCTGGTTGAACCACGAATACATCGC
>JAYVQJ010001181.1:0-3486 GCA_043777235.1 Planctomycetia bacterium | reverse complement strand
GGGCAACGCTGGTTTGCGTCGCTTGAGACCAATTTGTTTTCCACCAAGCCATCGTGAGAACAGGTTGCAGACCATTGTTGAACTCCTTGCGTTGAGATGAAACGAAACAGACGACATGTTTCCGCGAAACACCGTGTTTTCGGACGCATGTGCCTCCATGAGGACTCGAAGACGGTGGTTCTTCTACGTTTCTAGAATTCCCCCGACAAGCAACAGCAGCGTTAATTTATTCCAATTGGGCAATCTGCGATCCCTGGCGATCTGCGTCAGAGCCAGTCGTCTTCACACTTGACGAGCGGTGCGCGATCGACTCAACGCGCGGTATCCGGACGCATCAAACGAGCGGCACTTTGAACGGACGGCCCACGATTTCGCGAACGTATTGCGGCAGCGCATAACCCGGCAATCGGCGACGCAATTCATCGGCCAGACGTCGTCCAGTTTCCTCGGAGACTTCAAAGTGAGCGGCTCCGGCGACACGGTCAAGTTGGTGCAGGCAATACGGTTTGATTCCCAGATCGATCAGCCGCTCACTCAACTCTGCGAGCACCTCAACTGAGTCGTTATGTAGATCGCATGTAGAGGTCGCGTGGAAAACTGCCAGACCTCGGATAGCTCAAATAAAAACGTCAGGAAGTTCAGAAGGAACTTCCTGACGCGATCATCTGGAAAGCAGCCAGAATTCATCTCAGTTAGATTTCTACCACCTAGTCGCACAGCGCGAGGATGTCGTCGATAGCGAATACAAAGAGAGCGTCCGCTTGGTTGATGTCTGTGTCGACGGGATCGACGACGGAATTGACGCCGGCACCGCCGTTCAACGAGTCTGTTCCCCCTTCGCCCTTGACGGTGTCGTTGCCGTCTCCGCCATCGAGAGTGTCGTCACCGGCTCCACCCTTGATACTGTCGTCGCCGGCCTCTCCCAGCACCTTGTCGGCTCCCGTACCGCCAAGAATCGTGTCACCACCACTGCCACCCAGAATGGTGTCGTTTCCAGCGCCGCCGTCCAGGCTATCGTTGCCACCCATTCCAAGCAGCACGTCGTCACCGGTGCCACCGAGGAGTGTGTCATTACCAGTGTCCAGAGTGTCGCCACCGATCAAGGTGTCGTTGCCTGCTCCGCCGGACAGAAGGTCGTCGCCGTCATCGCCACAAAGAGTGTCGTTCTTTGCTCCGCCATAGAGTTTGTCGTTTCCGGCACCACCATCGAGGTGAACGGAGAACTTTGTGGCAAGACGAGCATCAACAGTATCTGTTCCACCGCCCGCAAGTACTTTCACGGTTCCGAGGAAGACGTTGACTCCCGTCGTGTTCAACGACGACAGCAATTTGATGTTATCCGCTCCGACAGTCCCGTTGATCGTCAGCGATTTTAGGTCGTTGTACTGCACATTGGCGGGAGTTGTGGCCAACAGGGTGGCCCCTTGCTTGACCTCCAAACGATTGGCGGTTGATCCGACCGTCACCGCCGTACCATCGGTCAAGTTCACTATGACGTCGGTTTCCACGTTGGTCACATTGACCGTAAATGCACGTTCGCCGACCAGGCCCTTGGGCAACGTAGAATCCGTGGTGGTCACGGTCACTAAATAGGACTTGGTCTTCTCAAAATCGAGTTTCGTCGCGTCGAGAACTTTGATGATGCCCGTATCTCCGCTCCGGGTAATCGAAAAGATCTTGTCGGTGAGATTGACCGTGTCCGCCTTGATGGCAAACGCAGAGGCATGATCACCGGCATCCCCGTCAGTGAAGTTAACTCGAAACACTTCATCGCCGTTCATTGCGTTCTCGGCGACCGAGATCGCATCGCTACCAACTTGTACTGGCGATGGAGCATCGTCGACCGACGTCATCGTCAAAGTGAACGACTTTGACGTTTGGGCCTCACCATCTGAAGCCGTCAGGGTGATGGTATCAGTGCCTACGAAATTGGTTTCGGGAATCAGGTTAATCGTGCGGCTGGCACCTGTGGAAATCACTTGTACCTGCACATGGCCGTTGGTCGAATTTCCGGTCACAACCAAGTCCGCAGGAAGGTCGTCCACATCCACGTCACGAATTCCTGAGTTGGCAGCAGTGCCCACGGTGAGCGTGAGTTTCGCCGCCGTGTCTTCCTTTGTTGTCATATTTGCGATCGCGGCAAAAGTCGGCGCGTCATTGATCGGGTTGACCGTCACAGTGAAGGTCTCATCTTTCGTCCCTTTAGGGCTACCTGTGTCCGTCACGGTCACTGTGATCACGGCAGTTCCAAATTGATTTGCGGCCGGAGTGACTTGCACGGTCCGAAGTTCCGGATGAAGCGGATCGATGGGACCGAAGACCACATTCACAGCCGGCACGAGCGTGGCGTTGCTGGATTTGGCCGACAGTGTCAAAGCGGCCGCTGCAGTTTCCCGATCGCCGACCGTGAAGGCCAAAACGTCGGTGGGTGTGTCCTCATCCGTGTCCAAATCGTCGATCGCGGCGATCGATGGCAGTTTGTTCGCCAGAGCACCGATTGTGATTGTGAAGGTTTTCGTGTCGCTCAATTGCACACCGCCATTGTCAGTGCCGCCATGATCGTTCAGCGTGACACTGACAGTGGCTACGAACGGCGAGGCTGTGGAGTCGAGCAACTCTGGGAGCGGCGTATACGTCAACACTCCAGCCGGTGAAATCGTCGGTTGCACTGCGAACAGATCGTTTCTGGTGTTGGAGACCGTGAACGTCCGAATTGCCGTCTGATCTCCCTCATTCGCGGCTCCGTTGTTGATCGCGGTGGTAAAACTCGCCACCGTTTTTAACGAATCCCCTTCCTTGGCGGTTTGGTTCGCCCCCATCGTGAACGACGGCTTGTCATTCACGGAGTTGATCGTGATGTGAAATGTCTGGGCAGCACTCGTGTCCACACCGCCGTTGGTTGTTCCACCATTGTCCTTTAGCTTGACCGTGATTGTCGCGGTGCCGTTGGCATTTGCCGCTGGCGTGTAGGTGAGATCTCCGGTGGTCGCATTGATCGCCGGCTTGGTTGCAAAGAGCGCGTCGTTATTGGTCGTTACTGTGAAGGTCAACGTTTGAGTTTTGTCGGCATCCCCATCGCCGATCGCCGTGGCAAAACCGGGCACGGTTTGGACGCCGGCATCTTCGAGTACCGTCTGGTCCGGATCATCTCCAAGCGTGAAAACGGGAGCCAAATTCGGACCTGGCGTCTTAGTCGACGACCAAGTGCCGGTGCCGCTCGCATCGCCACTAACGGTGATGTGACCGTTATCTGTGCCTGTTCCACCCAACACGCCAGTAACCAGTATTGTTAAATGAACGGTCCCAAGCCCAAGGACGTTGACACTCCCCATGGCGGTGACACTCAAGTTGCCAAACTCGTCCACGGTGCCGGTTTGATTGGTGGCACCAATTCCGGGAACGTTCAGAGTGACGACTCCGTTGGAAATCGTCTCGGTGAAATTCCTATTGGAAATGAATTGCGAGATCGGAGCTGAAATCGGCGAG
>JAYVQJ010001180.1:0-3486 GCA_043777235.1 Planctomycetia bacterium | reverse complement strand
TCAAACTTCCAGGGGTAGTCGCCGTCGTTGCCACCCTTTTCCTCTTTGTGAGGCGTCACTGTTACTCCGGGATGCGCCGACAACTTCTCGGAGAGATCGCCGATGTCGTCGCGTTCCTTCGCAAAGCCGTCACCGCGAACGACGCCGACGACGCCGGCTGCTCCCGGCTGGCAATTCAGTTTGGTGAGGTACCGCTTATCGGTTCCGTCCATCGCATCGGAGAGTTCGATCAGGCGATCCAGCCACGCGACACGTTGATCGTTCCACCGTTCAACCAAGTTGATGTTATTGACCACCTTTGCCGACCGTTCGAGGTCGATCTTGAGTTGCTCGGCCGCTTTTTTATGAGTGGCCGTCTCGGACTCCAGCGAACTGACGGTGTACCACCGCCAGCCAATCGCGCTGATGAGCAGCACCGCCGCCGCCGCACTGCCGATCGTTCCGTAAAGCCGTTTCAGATCGCGAGGCACAACGGGCTGACGCGGATGTAGAAAATCAAGCGGCTCGGCACGCCGGCTCGACTGACCGAACAACAGCCCAACCGGACCTGTGAAGAGTGCGTGGGAACTAATTGGCCCTTTGCTGTCGAACGTGAGCCCCGGCAACACCAGCGGGTCTTCGACATTCACGTCGCAACTCAGTCGTTTGCGAAGCACATCCGCCAAGCCGTGCAGGCTATCGGGTTCGCCCCACAACCAAGTTCGCGACAACGTCAACTCAGGATGCTGTCGCTTGAGTGCAACCAAGCTGCGATTCACTTCGGCGACGATCGCTTGTTGCTCACGATCCGGTGTTGTCGCATCATCCGGCAATCGCGCGGCGTGAGTCAGCAACAACGCTCGATCGCGCAGCAACGAGATCTCAACACGCTGCTCGTGTAAGACGATCGACAACTCGACGGACAACGGCGACGGCTGAGCCTTCTCCAACCGAGCGATCAACTCGGCCATCGCCGGAGCGGTCAAGCTGACTCCGGCCAACTCGCAACCGGTGCGTGACAACACCAACTTCAAAGGGTCGAGCACTTCGCGGCCAATCGTCGCGACCAACACTTCGCGGCCGGCGACTCCCTCGCGTCGAGGCAGCGGCAGGAAATCCAAAAGCATCGAGTCGAGCGACCGAGTCGACTTCGCTGCGGTCTGAAAGCGGACGACATTCGGCAACTCACCATCCGGCACGTTCGGAACTTCGAGTACTCGCACAACCGCGTCTTCGCGAGGCAATGTGACCAACACGCTTTTGGCGGTCAGACCCAACGCTCGAAATTGCTCGTTCAACCAACCGCCCGCCGCCGGAGCGTCCGTTGCCGGAGATTTTCCTTCAGGCCACGTCAGCGTGAATGCCTTGCGAACGCGAACGCCCGAAGCCGTGACTTCAGCATCCAGTCCACAAACTTGTCCGTGTTCCCAATCAAGAGCGAGGAAATCAGGCATAGCAGTTCCGTCGGGTCGAGGCGCAATGCGGTGTGCATGACTAGTGCTTTGTCACAGCTAGATTTCCGGGTTAGACATCAGCCGGAACGCGCTAGCGTCCGGTTCAACCGGGGCTAGCGCCCTGCGGCTAATTTTCACGACCCGAATTTTTGGCAGCGACAGAGCACTAGTTGCGCAGTCTCGGCATCATCCGCCGGAGCGACCGACAAAAACAAGCAGGGACTGGCCGGAACGACGATGCAGCCGCCGAGTTATGCCGACAAATCCTATTCGACCGCTCGTGACCAAGGTCACGCGGTTACTCGACCGTGACGCTCTTGGCCAGATTCCGTGGCCGGTCCACGTTGCAGCCGCGCAGGACGGCGATCTCGTACGACAGCAATTGCAACGGGATCGTGCAGACCAGCGGCTGCAAATACTCCTCGACGAACGGCAAGTAAATCACGTCGTCAGCCAGTTGGCCGATCTTTGTGTCTCCCTCGCCCGCCAGTGCGATGATCGGGCCGCGACGCGCTTTGATCTCTTCGAGGTTGCTCATCACCTTCGGATAGATGTGCCCGCGCGGGGCGATGAAGAGGCTCGGCGTCCGCTCATCGACGAGCGCGATCGGACCGTGCTTCATCTCGGCGGCGGGATACCCTTCGGCGTGGATGTAGCTGATCTCTTTCAACTTCAGCGCACCCTCGAGCGCGACCGGGAAGTTGTACAGCCGACCGAGATAAAGAAAGTTGTCGTAGTCGCAATACTTCTGAGCGATGTCCTTGATTTGGTCGTAGCACTCCAGCGTCTTGCGAATGACGTCCGGCATCGCTTGCAAGTGCGAGATGATTCGCTGGCCGGCGGGATACGACATATTCCGCAGCCGTCCGAGATACAGCGCCAACAACGTCAGCACGGTGACTTGCGACGTGAACGCCTTCGTCGAGGCGACACCGACTTCCGGCCCCGCGTGCAAGAAGATTCCGCCGTCCGCCTCGCGAGCGATCGTCGAGCCAACAACATTGCAGATCGCCAGCGTCGGATGTCCCTTCCGTTTGCACTCGCGCATCGCGGCCAGCGTGTCGGCCGTCTCGCCGCTTTGAGTGATCGCGAAGACCATCGTGCTGTTCGAGAGCGGCGGGTTGCGGTAACGCAGTTCGCTGGCGTACTCGACCTCGGTCGGGATGCGAGCAAACTCTTCGATCAGGTATTCGCCGACGAGCCCCGCGTGCCAGCTCGTGCCGCAACCGGTCAACACGACGCGATCAATGCGCCGCAGTTGCTGCGGAGTCAGATTCAAGCCGCCGAACTTCGCGGTTGCTTCATCTTCGTCCAATCGGCCGCGCATCGCGTTCTCGATCGTCTCCGGCTGCTCGAAAATTTCCTTGAGCATGTAGTGCTCGAAGCCGTTGAGGTCGGAAGCTTCGGCCGCTTGTTCGAGCACCTGCACGTTCGGAGCGTGCTGCCCGGAATCGCGATGATGCAGTTGCATCCCTTGCGACGTGAGCACGACCAGTTCGTGATCCGCGAGGTACACAACTTCTTGCGTGTGTCCCGCCAACGGCCCGGCATCGCTGGCGAGGAAATACTCCCCTTGCCCCATGCCGATCACCAACGGGCTGCCCAACCGCGCGGCGATCAGGAAATCGGGGATGTCTCGAAACAAGACCGCGAGACCGTATGTTCCTTTGAACTGCTTGATCGCCGCCTCGACCGCTTGAATCGCAGTGTTCGGCGATTCGGGATCTTCACCCATCTTGATGAGTTCGCCGAACTCGTGAGCGATCAGATGCGCCGCGACTTCGGTGTCCGTGCTGCTGCGAAAAACATAGCCGAGCGTTTGAAGATTCGACTTGAGTGTTGAATAGTTTTCGATGACTCCGTTGTGAACGACGACCGCTTCACCGTTACCGCCGACATGCGGGTGTGAATTCACATCGCTCGGCTGCCCGTGAGTCGCCCAGCGCGTGTGTCCGATGCCCAACGAACCGCCGATGGGATGCCGTTCCAGCAACCGAGCCAACTCTTGCACTCGGCCGGCTTTCTTGCGAATGCCGATCTCGCCGCCGTCGAT
>JAYVQJ010001179.1:0-3488 GCA_043777235.1 Planctomycetia bacterium | reverse complement strand
AGCGTCCGGTTCGAGAACTGCCAACGGGGGCTAGCGTCCTGCGGCTAATGGCGATGCCAGAAGTAATTGTCACACCCTGCCGAATCGTGACCGTCGCTTGAATTTGACATCAGCACCAGAATGGTCACGATTCAAGCCATGATGACTTCAAAGAAAGTTTGGCTTGGCTTCGTCACGCTGCTGACGATATTGGTGCTCTGCGGAGCGATGTTGCTGATCAGTTGGTTGTCTCCGTCGAGCCTCGACGCGGGCCAAGAATCGGCGTTGCGAAATCTTCGACCTTACCTCGGCGTTGCGTTCAGCCTTGTGATCGCGGCAAGCGTTGTCGCCGGCACGGTGAGTGTGGCCGTTCGCCGCAGTCTCGTGGCTCTCGAAATGCGGTTGCGTGAGAGCTCCGATGAGCGTTACCGGTTATCGGCGGAAGCGGCTGGATTGGGTGCGTACTCGTATGATCTCGAAACGCAGACTCCCGATTGGTCTCCGGAGCTGAAGCAACTTTTCGGATTCCCCGCCGATGTGGTCGTGACCCGTGATCGGATCCTGGAATTGATTCACCCCAACGATCGCGAGTTTTTCCGTCAGCGGTCATCGGGAAATTTCACTCCGCCGGAAGGACTTTCCTACGACAGCGAGTTTCGCATTGTTCGTCCCGATGGCCAGGAGCGCTGGCTGCACGATCGTGGGATGTTCCTGTTTTCCGACATCGGATCGTTGCGACGTCCGGTGCGTACACACGGAATGATCTTGGACATCACCGAGCGCAAACTGGGCGAAGCGCTTCAACAAGAAAGTGAATTTCGCCACCGCGCGGCCTTTGAGGGTTCGTCCGTTGGCATGTGCCACGCCGATCCAATCACCGGACGCTTTCTGAAAGTCAACCGCCGTTTCTGCAAGATGACCGGGTACAGCAATGCGGAATTGGTCGACCGGCCGTGCGAAGAATTCATTGAGTTGACGGAGCGCAACGTGGTTTCCGATGGACTGGACCATCTGAGACGCGGGGTGATTTCCGAGTATCGCGCCGAGCATCGCTTCGTCCATAAAGCCGGACACATCGTCTGGGGCGACATGACGGTGAATCTCGTCCAAGACCTCAGCGGACGACCATTGCGCACGTTGGCAATCATCAAAGACGTCACCGAGCGCAAGCAGGCCGAAGAAAAAGTGCGAGACGCCGAGCAGCGGTTGCTGGCCTTCTTGGATAACAGCACGGTCTGCGGATGGATGAAAGACGAAGAAGGCCGGTACGTGTTCCTCAGCAAGAATTTTCTGCGCTACCTGGGAGTCCGATTGGAGGAGATCCAAGGCAAGACGGATTTCGACCACTGGCCGAAAGAGATCGCCGCCAAATTTCGCGAGAACGATCTGCAAGTGATTCGATCGAATCGTGCCTTCGAGGTTTTCGAAGAGGGCTGGGATGCCGAGGGAAAACGGACAATTTGGTTGTGCCACAAATTTCCGTATCAGGACGCCGACGGGAAGCGATTCATTGGCGGTTTGGGAATCGACATCACCGACCACAAGCGAACCGAGAACGCGCTGCGTGAAAGCGAGCACCGGCTCTCGCTGGTGTTGCAAGGAGCGAATGTCGGCCTGTGGGACTGGCATCTCGGCGGAGATCGAGTCCATTTCTCGCATGAGTGGAAAAGCCAACTGGGTTACGAGGATGACGAGATTGCCGATCGGTTTGAGGAATGGCAGTCTCGCGTGCATCCCGACGATCTCGAACCAACATTGGCCAGAGTTCGACAATTCTTGGAGAAGCCGTGGCCGAATTACGAAGTGGAATTCCGGATGCGTCACAAGAATGATTCTTGGCGCTGGATTCTCGCGCGAGGTTCGCTGATCGACGGACCCAACGGTAAGCCGATTCGCATGATCGGCATTCATCTCGATATCACCGAACGAAAGGAGGCCGAAGAATCGCTGCGCGAAAGAGAGGAACAACTCCGGTTGGTCAACGAGGCGGCCAACATCGGCACCTATTTCGCCGATTATGAGAACGACTGCGTCCGCTATTCACCCGAACTCTGCGCCATGCTGGGCGTGGAATCCGGCATCGACCGCAAGTTGGAGGACGGATTTCAGTTTGTGTCGCCGGAAGATTTGCAACAAATTCGCAGGGACTTCAGCGCGGCGGCAAATCCGTCCGGAGATGGCCGCCAACGAACAGAGATTCGCATCCGGCGTCCAAGTGGCGAATTACGCTGGCTCATGACGAGTGGCCGAGTGAGCTTTCGGGAAACTCCCACTGGCCGCGTCCGATGGAAGCTCGTAGGAGCCTGCCTCGACATCACGGAACGGAAACAGATCGAGGAATCACTCCGTCAACTCAATGACGAACTGGAAGAGCGGGTCGATGACCGAACTCGCGTGCTGTATGCGAAACAGGAACGCCTGCAAGCGATTCTCAACAACAGCTTCAATGCCGTGCTGACGTGCGATCGCCAGGGACAAGTGGAATCGGTCAATCTCGCGGCCGTGAAAGTGTTTGGCTATTCCATCAGCGAGATGATCGGCCAAGACTTCCGAAAGTTTGTCCCGCCGCCGGATGGTCCGTCGGCCGATAGAGCCGGTCGCAGCTATCTCGAAATGGGTTTGACTCGGATGACTGGCTACAGCCTGGAAGTGGTCGCTCATCGGAAAGATGGTTCGACATTCCCGGCGGACTTGGCGGTCAGCGAGATCGCGCATCTCGGTCTGTTTTGCAGCATCCTCCGCGACATCTCGGAAAACAAACGGCTGGAGCGAGAACTCGCCGAGGCCACGGCCTTCGAGCAGCGCCGCATCGGTCAAGACTTGCACGACAGTGTGGGACAGCGACTCACCGCACTGACGATGGTCGCGCAGGATTTCGTCGAGTCCTTGGGATCGGCGGCACAATCGTCCGACCGAAGTCCTCAGCAAATCGACCAACCAGCGATGCCTCCGACGCTTTCTAATCTCTCTCCAATCAAGCTGGCCGAGCGCCTTAGACGAGACCTGCAACAAACGCTCGAACAAGTTCGTGCGATCAGCCGAAACCTGAATCCGGTCCCGGTCGACTCGCAGGGACTTGCGGCGGCGCTGGAAGACTTGGTCGAGCAGATGCAACTACAGTCTCGCGTGAGTTGTTACTTCGAAAGCGATTCGCCCGTCGTCATCGAAGACAACGTCACGGGAACGCACCTGTTTCACATCGCGCAGGAAGCGTTGAGTAACGCGCTGCGGCATGCTCATGCTCGCGAGGTTCGGATCAGCTTGCGGCAAGACGATTTGCAAATCGTCCTGCGAATCCAGGATGATGGTGACGGCGTTTCTTGGCCACTGCCACAACGGGAAGGCATCGGGCTCCGAATTATGAAAAGCCGCGCCGATATGATCGGAGCCACGCTAACGTTTGACCGAGCCAAACCCAAAGGAACGGAAGTGACGTGTACGCTGAAAAATGGAGCAAGACATCAAGTTTAGACCTTCGCATGGCAGACACTCATCCGCATTCCGAAAAT
>JAYVQJ010001178.1:0-3488 GCA_043777235.1 Planctomycetia bacterium | reverse complement strand
TTTGGTTCTCGCCACCGTTCCGCTACCGACCGGTGTGGCGTGATCGGACACGGCTCGTGCCAGCCGGTCGGCAAGGTCAGAGTGGATTGGATGGAAGGCCAGATAAGTCACCACGGCACCAAAGAAGTCTTCGACGTATTCGGCTTGGACCTTTTTACGTCGTTGAGCCGCCGACTCTTTCCGTTTGGCGAACTGTTCTGTGGATCGCTCGGCTTCGAGTTCACCACGAATTCGATCAACTGTGGCAGCCGATACCCACACTCCTTTGGAAAAGGTTTTGCGGCCCTTCTTTTCCTGCACGATCCAATGATCGCCAGCAGCCTTCACGCGGCGAGTGAGAGCGGCGTCTCCGGGTGGCAGAAGAATCCAACCCTTCGGTGCCGTCAGGACTTTGCCATCGGCTGATCGAACGGTGTTGGCGGTGGGACCGGGAAGGAACGGTTGATTGTCGTTTTCAGGACTCATGCGAATTGCGGTTCCTTCCTGATCGCTTTGCTCCCACTCGTGGGCCACTGTCTGGCAGTTTTTCTGCGATGTTGGGCTATCCTACGCTGTGCCAACTGACGGCAAAAGTCGGCGGCAGTGTCACGTTCCTGAGCCGAGTCGGACCCATGCAAATCCTCTTCCTTCACGGCTGGCAATCAATCCCCGGTGGCGTCAAACCGTCCTACTTGATCCAGCACGGCCACACGGTCATCAATCCCAAACTGCCCGATGACAACTTCGAGCAAGCCGTCCAAATCGCTCAACAAGAGTTCGATGAGCACCAGCCCGATGTCATTGTGGGATCATCACGGGGCGGCGCAGTGGCGATGAACATCGACAGTGGTGATGCCAAGCTCGTCCTGTTGTGCCCGGCTTGGAAGATATTTGGAATCGCTGAGAGCCATCAAACCAGAAGTCCGCAAACGATACTCTTCCGGCGACGCTTTGTTTCTGGCAATCAACACTGGACACGACGGCCCGTGGGACGAATCCGAGCAATTGAAGAAGTAGGAGCGCTGCGATGAAACTGATGATCCTCTGCACAAGCTTGGCCTTCCTCATCATTGCGACTGTCTCAAACGCAGACGATGGCCAGTGGCAAAGCCTCTTCGACGAGAAGTCGCTCGAAGGCTGGAATGCCGAAGACCATGACGAGTGCTTCAAGGTGCAAGATGGTTCCATCGTCGCCGGCGGCGGGCCTCTGGCTCGGTTGAGCTACGTCGGGCCGGTCAACAAGCATGACTTCAAGAACTTCGAGCTAAAGATCGAGGTGCTGGCGAAGCCCGGTTCCAACGGCGGCGTCTTCTTCCACACGGGGCCGCAAAGCAAGTTTTTGAAGAGGGGCTACGAGGCACAGGTTTGCAATTCCTGCGGAGACAAACGGAAAACCGGAAGCCTGCTCGTCGTTGAAGATCACGACACGTCACCCGTCAAAGACGACGAGTGGTTTGAGTACCACATCCTCGTGTCCGGCAAGCGGATCATTCTCAAAGTGAACGGCAAGACGACCGTGGATTACACCGAGCCAGCGAATCCGAAGCGACCGGACAGTTGGGAAGACCGAGTTCTCTCCCACGGCCTGATTGCTCTCCAAGCCCACGATCCCAACAGCACGGTGCTCTATCGGAAGATCCGAGTGAAGGTGCTACCGGATTGAACAATGTCTCTGAATGGATCAAGTCCCCCAATGCTCAACCTCTTCGCCGATATCCCCGCGACGATCCCTGAAGAAATCGTTCAAACGCTTCTGGCTGACTCCAATCTGCGCATCGAACGAATCGTCTCGCTGGGCCATTCATCACCAGACGGATTCTGGTTCGACCAAGACAAACACGAGTGGGTCGTTCTCTTGAAGGGGGCGGCACGGCTGCGCTTTGAAAACACCTCCGAGCCGATTGAGATGGTGCCCGGATCATTCGTCAACATTCCCGCACATCAGCGGCATCGTGTGGAGTGGACCGACTCGGCTCAGCCAACAATTTGGTTGGCGATTCATTACGGAGAGTGAAGGAGTTCAACGACTTTTGGGAGCAGTCGCAGACAAGTGCTCTGTTTGAATCAGCAACTCCTTTTGCTGCCGAGACAGAGCTTTGATCGCCACTTCGCGTTTCAGAGCCAGACCTCGACTGGCTTGCGATTCCTGGTAGGCCAAAACGACAGGAAGACGGCTGCGTGTGTAACGAGATGCAGTCCCGGCATTGTGCTGCTGGCATCGTCGGATCAAGTCGTTGGTGATCCCGGTGTAGAGCGTGTCGTCAGCGCACCACAGAATGTAAACGAACCAACCAGCCATTTGTTCCCACGATTCGCCGCTGAGACTCTCGGATCGAGTAGCAGATTTCATTTTTAGCGCACCGCTTCGCCTGGCACGTCGAGCACGAAGATTTGGTTGATCGTCTTGAAGCGAGCGTGGTCATCGAACTGCCAGACGACTTTCTTGTCGCGAGTCACCTCAAAGAACTGCGGCTGTTTGCCGATGTGGCCGTGGCCGAGGTAATTGCAAAACACGGTGTTGCCGTTCGGTAGTCGTTGGCAGCCAGCCATCAGTCGCAGCGTGTTGCCCGGCAGATCGTTCTCGTTGAGTTCCCACACGATCTTTTCGCCGGCATCAAGTTCGATGACCTTGTGCCCGTCGCCGCAGGTAATGAGCAGATGACCGTCCGGCAGAGGTACGACTTCGTGCGGATCGCCGGGGACTTTGATTGCTCGCAGCACTTTGCCGTCGCCGTCCAGTTCGACGACTTTACCTTCTCCCTTGAAGCAGACGAGATAGTGCCCGTCTGGGGTTTTTCTCGTGCCACGGTATTGGTTGTGAGCCGTCACCTTCGGATCGGTCGTGAGCTTGATCTCCTTGGCGATCTTTCCCGCGCGGTCCACTTCGATGATCCTGCTCGTGCCACCTTCGACGACAAGCACTCGGCCGTCCGCGAGCGGCTGACACGCATGGACCTCAGTCTTTTCCGGGGCCTTGTATTCCCACACCACCTGCTTGGCCGGAGTCACCTCGACGGCACCGCTGACAAAGCAGAAGAGAGAGTTGCCGTTTGCCAGCTTCCAACAATCTTGCGGAGCCTTGCAGGCATACTCCCACTCAATCGCGCCCTCGGCGGAGACGACGCAAACCTTGCCGCCGTTGTGATCGCAGCAGAGAAATGGATGCGCTGCCTCGGAACGCATCGGCGCGACGAAGGCTGCCAATAACCACGCGAAAGCAGAAATGAATTTCATCGTTCGAAGGCTCCGAGAAAGTCCTGTTGGGAAAATCTGGCCGTGATTCAAAAATGCAGACTCACGGCTTTGTTCGCCGCAGACCATATTACGCGCCCTGTACTCGACACGCACCTCGCGCGACAGGCTCCCGTCATTCCGGTGTTGAGTCCGATCCCGATCGTACTTCAGCGGACGGCCAGATGCTCGATCTGTTCGACTTCATCGGGGGCCAGGCGGAAATTCAAGACATCGAGATCCGCTCGCATGTGATCGGCGTCGGTGGTCCCAGTCAG
>JAYVQJ010001177.1:0-3490 GCA_043777235.1 Planctomycetia bacterium | reverse complement strand
AAGCGCTCGGCTCATCACGCGGAGCGATGATGGCTACGTAGCCGTCACCGCTCCGCGTGACGAGCCGAACGGGCAAACGCGCAGTGATTTCTTGCGATACGTATCAGACGGTTCGCAGAAATTAGCCGCGCCACTGAAGCAAGTACCACGCCGAGTTCAGCGCACATCCCAGATCGGCGTCATGCGTGCTTGCCGCGCAATCGAAAGTCGATCACGAGCGGCAGATGATCGGATGCCCGCCGTGCTTCGCGTGTCTTGACGAGGTGTACCGACTCGATCGCGATCCCCTCGCAGTGAAACACTTTGTCGAGCGACATGATCGGCAGTGTGGCGGGGAACGAACGAAACTTTCCCGCCGGGGACGTCGCTTGAGTGAATCCTTGCGAGTGAAACAGCGCGTCCCCCAGCGTGTTTCGCCAGTCGTTGAAGTCGCCGCACATCACCGTCGGATGTTCGGCGGTGGCGTGAAAAAGCGGATGGGTCAGCAGCCGATGGGCCTGCCAATGCCGCTCCCCCTCACTGAGTCCCAAGTGCCAGTTCGTCAGACGGAGCGAACCGGACGGAGTCTCGATGACAACCAACTGCGCGCCGCGCGGCTTCTTCTGTTTGAACTGCAACGAGATGCGATGATGCTCCAACATTTGCCAGCGTGACAGCACGAGATTGCCATAGCCGCCGACTTTCCATTTCACGTTCTGCTGAAACGTCGCAACCATCGGCTGAAACCGAGCGGCCAGGATGTCGGATTGGTCGTGGCGGCTGGTGCGTGGCAAGTCGATCGTCACTTCTTGCAGGCAGATGACATCCGCGTCGAGCGACTGCAACACGTCGATGATCCGTTCGAGATCGTAACGCCGGTCTCTGCCGCCAATCCCTTTGTGAATGTTGTACGTGACCAATCGCATGATGAGACGATCTACTCCGACGGTCTGACTTCGCGTAGGGTGGGACCAGCGGCGATTCGCCGCGCCGGCCCACCAACGATTTTCTGCGAGAATCCTGGTGGGCCGGCGCTCGAAGCGAGCTTGTCCCACCCTACTTCTTTGCAAGTCAGACTGCCGATTTACTTGGATTCTTCCGCGACTTGCAACGGAGGCCGCCCGGCTTTGTGTCGAATCCAATTGATCGACGCCAGCACCTTCGGACGGCGAATCAAGGACAGCTCGCAACGCCGTTTGCCCGGTAGGTCCATCAGCCACAGTCCGGCCAAGATCGTCAAGACGCCTTGTCCGGGAGTGAACAACATCACGAACCCCGCCAGCAACAGGACGACTCCCAACAGGTTTTTCAGCAACCGCCAAGTCCAATACAAGGCTCGATTGCGAGGCCATGACGGACGAGCCGCGCGATCCGTTTCGACGAAATAGTCTTCGGGCAGTCGCGTCATGAGCCACGGCAGAGCGACCCCGCTGACGACAAACGTTGCCAGCGAGATCGTCGCAAGCCAGACGATGATGTGTGACGGAACGTGAATGCCGAACACGATGCGTTCTCACAAGATGGGCATGAACAACCGGCAGAGATTCTCGCCAACGACGTGGAACCACGGACGGTGATCCCAAGTCTCCGGATTGATCGGCTTCGAATCCTTCGCGTCGAATTCGAACTGCTGCTCCAATTGTTCGGCAAGACGCTGGTCGTACAGGATCACTCCCGACTCAAAGTTCAAGAACAAGCTGCGGCAGTCGAAATTCGGTGAACCGACGAGCGACCAATGTCCGTCGATCGTCAACGTCTTCGAGTGCAACAAGCCGCGTTGGTACTCCGCGATTTCGACTCCCGCCTTCAGCAACGAATCGTAAATGGAACGGCCTGCCAACAAGGCTCCGAGATGATTCAATCGCCCCGACAGCAGCAACCGTACGCGGACGCCGCGAAACGCCGCGTTCTCCAACGCCGCGATGATCGCGGACGGCGGAGCGAAGTACGACGTCATGAGCAAGATGCGCTCATGTGCCTCGTTGATCGCTGCCAGCATCAAGGCTTGAAACACGGATGTTTCCTCTTCCGGGCCACCACTCACTGTCTGAGCCGTCACTGTTCCATGAGCCAACTGCGGCGGAAGCGATTCGATCTCGGACAGCACCTCACCAGTCGCATAGAACCAGTCCTCGGCAAACACCACTTGATGCTGCCACACCTCCGGACCAACGACTCGCAGGTGCGCGTCGCGCCAGAAACCAAACGCCGAACTCCGGCCGATGTATTCATCGCCGATGTTCATGCCACCTGTGAACGCGACTCGGCGATCGACGACGGCGATCTTCCGATGACTCCGCAGGTTCAGCGACCAACGCTCGCGAAATGTTTGGCCGGGCAGGAAGGTCGCGACCTGAATGCCCGCCTCACGCATCGGCCGCAAGAAACGGTTCGTCAGCCAGAACGATCCGAACCCGTCGTACAAGAACCGCACGCGGACACCTTCGCGCGCTTTCTTGATGAGCAAGTCGCGAATCCGTGTCCCCGTTTTGTCGGGTTGCCAGATGTAGTATTCGAGATGGATCGACTCGCGCGCGCTGAGGATCGCTTGCTCGATCAATCCCAGCGTGCGATTCGTGTCGGTCAACAGCTCGATGTCATTCCCTTCCGTTGGCCAGGTATCGGTCAGCCGGTGAGCCAACCGCATCAGCCGGAGTGTCTCCTGCCGGTCATCGTCTCGCGGCAGCCGCAGCAACTCCGACAGTTGCGGTCGCTGCTCGGCCAACCGTTCGGCCGAGCGCAATTTGGAAGCCTTGCGACGCTCAACCCGATTGATCCCGAACAGCAGAAACAACAACGCTCCGCCGATCGGCATGAGCACGATCGCCAACATCCAAGCCACACTCGACGCCGGCTGCCGCTTCTTGACCAGCAACACGACGGGCAACAACAACAGCGTCAGCCCGTAACCCAGAATCGGAATCAGCCAACCTAAGAATGTCATCGTGTTGCCCGTGGCGACCGGCCGCTCGCCGATCGGCGATGAGCAAAGCAACCGCGCACCAATGCGCCAAGGCTGTTGATCCGCTGACTTCAAGAGAAGCTCAATCGCCAGGGTCAATACTTCAAACGGACGGCGATGGGGATTCCATCAGCGGTTTGCTTCAAGACGACGGCTCATGGCTTCGCCTTTCGCAAAGGCATCGGCATTTGCACGACGACGTCATCCCCTGCGGGTTTGTCGTCTTCGCCGCGTCCGTCGTCGTCTTTTTCATTGATGCCGAAGCTGTAGAAGCGATAGCCGTCCGCGGTGCGTTCGTATTTCAGCGGCTGGTCGGTGAAGAGGTCTTTCGGACCTTCGGCCAAATACTGCGGCACGAGATTGGCCAAAGCCTCTGGATACGAGTCATGCTCGCTGCGCCACGCCGACAACGCCACTTCGAGATTCCGCATTCGCTGATCAACTCTCGTTTCCGAGACAATCGAATACCGGATTCCATCCATCGCTACCAACATCAAAGTCTCGACCACAGATCGCGTACTTGCGCTTATACGGATCGCACAAATTAGC
>JAYVQJ010001176.1:0-3490 GCA_043777235.1 Planctomycetia bacterium | reverse complement strand
TTGTCGATCAGCAAAACAACGGGCTGGCTTACGAAGTGCAAGAACTCAAGGTCGATCTTGGGCAACAGGTGCAAGCCGGGCAGTTGCTCTGCTATTTGGCGAATCATCATTCGCTCTACATCAAGGGTCACGCTTTCAAGCAGGACGCTCCGTTTCTGGAGCAGGCCGCTCAGAACGGCTGGCCGATTCAAGTTGAGTTCGCCGAGGACGACAGCACGCATTGGCCGTCGCTGGATCAGAAGTTCGAGATTCGGCATCTCGCGAACACGATTGATCCGACGAGCCGGACGTTTGACTTCTTCATCCCGCTGACCAACCAGTCGCGTGGTTACGAAAAGGACGACCAGACGTTCGTGGTCTGGCGATTCCGACCCGGACAGCGCGTGCGGCTGCATGTTCCGGTTGAGGAAATGAAGGACGTATTTGTACTGCCCGCCGCCGGCCTCGTCCGCGAAGGGCCGGAGGCTTACGTCTTCGGTCAGAACGGTGACTTGTTTAATCGCAAGCCGGTCCATGTTCTGCACGAAGATCGGCTCCACGTCGTGTTGGCGAAGAACGCGAACATCACGCCCGGTTCGTACCTCGCTCAGAACGGAGCCGCGTCTCTCAATCGAGTTCTGAAAGCCCAAGCCGCCGCCGGCATCCGCGCCGACGTGCATGTCCATGCCGACGGAACGGTTCATGCTGCGCATTGATTTTCGATTTTTGATTTTTGATTTTCGATTGGGGAGCAGGGAGATGAACGAGGTCGAATTGAACGAGAGCGAATTGAACGAGAGCGAATTGAACAAGGTCGAGTGGAAGCCACGGCGTTTATCCCGAAGGGATTGCGTCTCACAGCCCAGGGTTGCCCGCGAATGCGGGCTACCCTGGGGATTCGATGGAACGATGGGTCGTACCCCGAAGGGGTTCCGTCCGCATGACGTAACCCCTTCGGGGTAAATTTGGTCGTTGTGATTCCAACCCAGGGTAGCCCGCTTCGCGGGCAACCCTGGGCTATGTGACGGAACTCCTTCGGAGTAGAGACAGGACCATCAAGGTGGCCTCACGCAAGTCGGCCATGTCTTCAATCGAAAATCAAAAATCAAAAATCAAAAATGTTTAACGCCGTGATTCGATTTGCGCTTCGTTACCGGATGCTGGTCGTCGTGATGAGCCTCGTGCTGTTGGTGTATGGCTCGTACTTGGCGACGATGATGCCGATTGATGTCTTTCCCGACCTCGACCGGCCGCGAGTCATCATCATCACGGAATGTCCCGGCTTGGCGACCGAAGAAGTCGAAACGATGGTGACGCAGCCCATCGAGATCGCGTTGCTGGGAGCCAGTGGCGTGCAGGCTGTGCGCAGTCAGACGACGGCCGGGCTGAACGTCATCTACATCGAGTTCGAGTGGACCACCGAGATTCGCGCGGCTCGACAGACCGTTCAGGAGCGGCTGACGACGTTGGAGGGAATTCTGCCGGAAGGGATTCGTCCGCAGATGACGCCTCCCGCGTCGATCATGGGGCAGATCATCGTGTGCGGCATCTATCGCCAGCAGGGACCGAATGGCGGTGAACTCGCGCCGATTGGAAAGACTGGGTTGCTCGCGGAGTTGATTCACGACAAGTCCGCGCCGCCGCGATTGTTGGTTTGGAAGCCGACGGATCGGCACCGACCCGAATCTTGGGAGGCCGTGAAGCTCGACGACGTGTCGTGGAAGACCGAAGACCCGGACGCAGGGCTTCGTCGTTCGGACGATCATGAGCACCGTGCGACGCTGACGATCGCGGGGCAATCGCACGACGTGTTCTTTCCCACGGCGGCCGAGCAGATCATGGCGCTGCGCACGATGGCCGATTGGGTCATTCGGCCGCGAGTCCTCAAAGTCACCGGCGTCGCGGAAGTCTTTCTGCAAGGGGGCGACCGCAAGCAGTACCAAGTGCTCGTCGAGCCGAGCGCGCTGATCGAATACGGCGTGACGTTGCAGGATGTCGAACGTGCGTTGCGCGAGAGCAACATCAACACGAGCGGCGGCTTCGCGGTCACGGGGGAAACCGAGCGGTCGATTCGCGTGCTGGGACGGCTGGGGCCGGACGCGCGTGTCGTGTTGGATCAATTGCGAAAGATTCCCGTCCGAGCCAACACCGTGCGGCCGGTGCTGCTCGGCCAAGTCGCGCAGGTCGTCGAAGGCCCGCAGTTCAAACGGGGCGACGGCAGCGTCAACGGTCGGCCCGGCGTCGTGTTCACGGTCGTCAAGCAGCCGCACGTTGATACCCGCGACCTGACTGACCGCGTGGCTCAGGCGATGCGCGACACCGAGGCGTCGCTGACCGCTGACATCGTCGTGAATTCGGAACTGTTCCGGCTGAGGAACTTCATCGACCGAGGCATCTTCAACGTCGGCGAGGCGCTCGTTATCGGGGCCGTGCTGGTGCTCATCATCCTGTTTTTGTTCCTGCTCAACTTCCGCACGACGTTCATCACGCTGACGGCGATCCCGCTGTCGCTGGTCATCACGACGCTCGTATTCCGCATCATCGGCGTCGTGACCGGCACGCACTTGTCGATCAACGTGATGACGTTGGGAGGGATCGCCGTCGCGATGGGCGAATTGGTCGATGACGCGATTGTCGATGTCGAGAACATCTTTCGGCGGCTGAAAGAGAACAACGCCCTCGTCAGCCCGAAACCTGCGATTCAAGTTGTCTATGAGGCGAGCAAGGAAATTCGCAGCGCGATCGTGTTCGGCACGGCGGTCGTGATCCTCGTGTTCCTGCCGTTGTTCGCATTGTCGGGTGTTGAGGGGAGGCTCTTCACGCCGCTGGGGATCGCGTACATCGTTTCGATTCTCGCGTCGCTGGCCGTATCGCTGACGGTGACGCCGGTGCTGTCGTATTACTTGCTGCCACAGTCAAAGGCGACTCATGCGGACCACGACGGCTTGTTGCTGCGGTTCTTGAAACGGGTCGCCAGCCTGTTGATTCGGCTCAGCATGGCGCATCCGGTGTGGCTGTTGTTGGCGACGTGGTTGATGGTCGGTTACGCCGGTTGGCACTTGTCGCAAATGGGACGAAATTTCCTGCCGCAGTTCGACGAAGGGAGCGTGCAGGTCAACATCACGTTGCCGCCCGGTTCGTCACTGGCCGCATCGAACCAAGTCTCCGGGACCGTGGACGCGATCTTTCGCCGCCGGCAAGCGACCGACAAAAACCCGCGCGGTGAGATTCTCCATTTCGTGCGCCGAACTGGCCGAGCCGAAATGGACGAGCACGCCTCGCCCGTCAACGCTGGCGAATACATCCTCAGCATGAACCCGAACAGTGGCCGGCATCGCGAGGAGATCATCAGCGAGTTGCTCAAAGACCTGCGCGACGAGGCACCAGGCGTGGACTTTGAAGTCGAACAACCGCTGGCTCACTTGATTAGCCACATGGTCTCCGGCGTGTACGCTCAGATTGCGGTCAAGATCGTCGGCGACGACCTCGAAACGCTGCAACAACTTTCCGA
>JAYVQJ010001175.1:0-3494 GCA_043777235.1 Planctomycetia bacterium | reverse complement strand
CTACGGGATGAACTCACTTGCCGCTCGCCTAATGTCCCCTGTTGGACAAAGTTGGAAATAGAAGCCTGAAGCGCCAGCGAAGATTTCCCGTTCGCCGGCTTCGCTGGCGCTTCAGGCTTGAATATCAACGTGAGCCATCTCGATTGACGCGAGGGGATCGTGAAGAGCAGTGGTCGTGCGATCGCCGAACATCGCTTCGAGCCGGGCAAGCTCGACGAGGTCTTTGCGTTCCTGAAGCGAACTCGCAGCGAATTGCGGATGCTGCGCCGGGTGCGAGTCTCACGCGAATGGGTCCGCATCTTCGACGTCAACGGTGATTGGTTCGAGGTCACGGGCGTCGGTTATCCCGATGCGGATGTCGTCGAGATTCTCAAAGCGGTCAACACGCCGTTCAATCCGGAGACGATTCACGCCCCGATCAGCGATGAGTTCAAAGAGTTTCGCACCAGCCGCCGCTACACCTGGGCGGCGGATCGGGTGATGTAGTGTGGTCCGACGCGGCTCGCGTCGGAGAGCGACGAGACGCATCCACCACGACTCACGCTGGCTCGAAGCGACCGTCGGGATAGCGTCGCATGCCGATCTCGGCGTGGACGGGCGGGACGCTGAAGACTTGCAGGCGGACCGATTGTTCGGCGACCACGCCGGCGATCGTCACGTAGCTGCGAGCCCACGAGGACCGCGTGTCGCGCGGCGAAGGGAACGCGCTCCAGACCAGTTCGCTCACTTTGTTGAAGTGGGCCATGAGCTGTTGCAGGTCGAATTCAAAGTTGATGTGGCGAGTCTCTCCGTCGTGGCGGCCACCGACGATCTCGTAGGAGCCGAGATACAGGCCGACGACCCAGGAACCCTCGACGAAGTTGCAGTCGAAGCCGACGCGAGCGACGCCGATGAGCGGATCGAACAGATCCGCGATGCTGTCGATGAAGTGCGTGAGCCACTCCGGGCGGGTTTCTTTCTTGGCGGCCGAGCGATCTTGCTCCTCCGAATCCAGCTTGGTCAGGAAGTGTTCGATGGGGAGGTGGTGTTGGCTCACGATCGGTCTCCGAGTTGTGTCATCTGCGGCTCTGGGACAGTGAGTATCGGGGTGCGAAGCCCTGAGCCTTCTTAGGAAGTGTGCCTCACGGATTTGTTCGTGCCTCGTTTTGCTGTCGTTGTCGCAAGATACCGGCGATAGGGCGTCTCGCAGCAACAGACATGACGGTCAGGCCAATCGAGGCCGTTGTTCGGGTTTGGCAACTTGTGCGGAACGGACCGCGCGCGGAAGAAACGATCAAGCCGGACAGGGGGAACTTGAGGACTCCCTGGAGGGCGGTGGCTCGACACCGCCCTCCATTCAAGAACCAAGACGCTAACCAACTTCTGAAGGCTGACAAACGGAAGTTCGTTCTCACCTCGGACGTTTTCATGGTCATCGCGAATCGGCGGTACTTGAATGGAGGGCTGCGTCGAGCCGCAGCACTCCAGGGTTACGCGATCGCCCGCTTCCGCGTCAGCAGCGAGACGCCGATCAGCACGGCGAAGCCGAGTGGGATGGTCACGATGCCCGGTTGACTGAATGGGACGAGGGCCTTCGTCGCGTCGATGCCATACACGTCTTTGAACGTGTCGGCGGAGAGCAGAATCCAGCTCAGTGACGAGATCAGGCCGACCGTGATCGCGGCCGTGATGCCTTGCTTGGTCGTGCCCTTCCAGAAGATGAGCATGATGAGCGACGGCAGGTTGGCGGAGGCGGCGACGGAGAAGGCCCAGCCGACCAAGTAGCTGACATTCATTTTCTCGAACAGGATGCCCAGCACGATGGCGATGAGGCCGACGACGACCGAGGCGATTTTGGCGATGCGGATTTTCTCGTAGTCGGTCATTTCCATTTTCAGCAGCGTGCCGCAGATGTCGTGGGCGACGGCTCCGCTGGCGGCGATGATCAGGCCGCTGACGGTTCCCAGCACGGTCGTAAAAGCGATCGCGCTGATGACGGCAAACAGCCACTCAGAAAAACTCTTGGCCAGCAGCGGAGCGGCCATGTTGCTGTTGGTCACGTCGAGCGCCCCGCTGGTCATGGCTCCCAGGCCGATGTACAGCGTCAGCACGTAAAAGAACCCGATGCTGGCGATCCCCACGATCGTGCTCTTGCGAGCGCTGGCCTGGTCCTTGACCGTGTAGTAGCGAATCAAAATGTGCGGCAACGACGCCGTCCCCCCGAACAACGCCAGCATCAACGACAGAAAGTTCAGCTTGTCCGTCAGCTTGTCGCTGCGAATCCCTTTGAACGTCGGATGATTGCCGGGACGAAGAAGCTCAGTTCCCTCGACTAACTTCGGCACATAAACGGTGGTCGTGCCATCCTCGTCTTTAATTTGTTCTGAACTCCAGACCTCAATCTGCGACCGCGAAAACTGACGGAGAAATGCGACTGGACCGAGCGGTCCGCGCCCGACATCGTCTTGTCCTTCATGGATGCCGACAGCACGAGCATAACCGACTGGCCAAAAATCAGTCTTGCCCTTGCCATTGCCTTGTGGAAGCCCATTAATCAGCTTCACGCCGTCTGCTCGCACCATTGTCGATTGCGCGGGAACGACAGCGATCGACGTGTCATTCGGCCCTTGTCGCTGCAGCTCACGCCAAACACCGATTCGGCCAGTTTCAAGGTTTTGGAATCGTAAATACGGGCGTCCTTTCCATCCGCCGCGAGGCTCGATCAAACGCAGTCCTATGATCTTCTCAATGTTGGTGAAAGCTTCCTCAGTGAGGGATGGGCCGTCATGGATCTCGCCGTTTGGTAGTCGCTGCCAATTGCCCCGGAGGATAAACCCGAAATTATCCGCTCCGTAATTGTCCTCAGTAATCCCTTCCCAACCTGGTGCCGCACCGAGATTGGGCTGCACTACGATTCCGCGATTCAAAATCATCACGACGAGCACGGTGCTGAAGATGACCAGCAGGGAGCCTTTGATGAATTGGACGTAGGTGGTGCTGACCATGCCGGCGGTGGTGACGATCAGGATCACGACGGCTCCGACCGTGATGACTCCCGTGGCGTGTGAAAAGCCCAGCAGCGGTTGGATCAGCGCCCCGGCTCCGACCATCTGCGGGATCAAGTAAAAAATGCTCACCGCCAGCGTGCTGATCGCCGCCGACAGCTTGATCCCCCGCGAGTGAAACCGGCTGTCGAGCGCATCCGCAAACGTGAACTTCCCCATCCGCTTGAGCGGCTCGGCCACCACGAACAACGCCACAATCCAACCGGCCAAATACCCCACCGAATACAAAAACCCGTCATACCCATAAAACGCAATCATCCCGCAAATGCCCAGAAACGACGCCGCCGAGAGATAGTCCCCGGCAAACGCGATCCCGTTCACAAACCAATGAATGCCTCCGCCAGCCGCGAAGTAGCCGGAAGCCGATTTCGCTCGCCGTCCCAGATAAAAACTCAGGCCCAGCGTGATGCCGACAAAGACCGCAAAGATGGCGACGGCGAGAGTCGAACG
>JAYVQJ010001174.1:0-3496 GCA_043777235.1 Planctomycetia bacterium | reverse complement strand
TAGCCCCGGTTCGTGCCGCAAAAACCGGGGCTAGCGCCGCGCGGCTAATTTGTGCGATCCGTATCACATCGAACCAGTCGATATCAGGTCACGCCGGTGTTGGATCGGCGCGAGAACCAGTTGACGGTTTCGCCGAGCAGCGTTGTTTCCGTCTCCAGGAGCAGTCCATCGAATTCGCCTGCAGAGGCGGCTTGCTCCAGAAGCGGGCGCTGGCGTCGGAGAAAGCGGAGCGTCTCACCGAATGTTTCCACGCGGGCTTCACAATCGATCGCGGCGGACCACGAAAGTCCGCCGACTGCCACCACCGGCAGAATGATGGCCAGTAGGCCGGTCGGGATCGCGCTTCATGTGAGCGAAATCAAAGTTGTCAGGATCGGCGTCAATGACCGCCTTCAAACGATTGATGGCCTCGTCAGCAAGCCGTTTTCGTTTTGCCTGCTGCGCTTCGTCTGGTTCGGGATGTTTCAATTTGTGAAGTAGCACTCGGAGGCTCCGCAAGCACGCTTGATTGTAGGCGCTCATAAATCGTTGATTGATGGCAAGCTCCCGATCGGAGATGTCCATTCCGAGTTGAAGTTGCTCGATCACCTTTTGATTTTCCTGCTTTTGGGTCCAGACATGGGCGAGCCAGTTATGTCCGTGAACCAGAAAACGCTGCGTGTCTGAGTCAGTGGGCGCGGCGTTGGCCAGGCCATAGGCGCAGGCCGCTTTATAGAGGTTGCCGCTCGTCTTGGGCTCCAGTTCACGGAGCTTCGCACCAGCCTGGGCGACATCGGCAACACGACCCCGCTTGGCGAGCAGAGTGACTCGGTTGGTGAGGAGGACTGGCAAGGCTTCGGCATCGGCTTTGAGCAGGGTTTCCCAATCTCCCGTCACGCGCTTCAGGATCTGGCACAATCGAACTCGCTTCTCCAAGGCTTCTTTTTCGCGTCACGTGGCCGCCTCATTCAGGCGTTTGGCGAGCATGACGTCGAGGACTTCGATTCCTTTTTGGAACTGCGTGATCGCCTCGTCAAACCGTTCTCGTTTCAGTTCGAATTCACCCAGCGTGTAGCGACTGACCATCACGTCGCGCGCAACCTGCGCCGAGTCGGGGTTCTGCGTCAGCAGACGCTCTCTGATTTCGAGACTGCGGGTGGCCTGCCATCGATGAACCGGAGAACGGAGAGTTGCTGACATTTAACGGATAACAGACGAGAAATGTTCGTCCCCATCCAGCGTGGGGACTGTCGAAATCATTGTTTAACCGCCACGCCATCGGCGTGCGTGCGAACGTAAGTCGTGATTTCACGTCGCGCCCTGGGGTTACGAACGACGAAATCGACAGTCCCCTTGCCTCATTGGTCTCTATAAAAGTCCCGGAGGGACGACCTAATAAAGCCGGGGGCGAAGCAATTTGGTCGCCGCACCGCGGCTGTGCTTTTTCGAAAACTTGTGTAGAGACCAATGAGGTCCGCTGGATGGGGGCGGGACTCGGCGTCACTGTCATTTGTTGATGTCCGGAGAATTGAAAACGGCTCATTCGGTCATTCAGGGAGGTCACTTCGGCGGACAATTTTTGCCACGGATGAAACACGGATTGAACACGGACTAGGACAGGAGACAGGAGTTGATAAAGAAGAAGCGGCGGGGGACGGAGGTGCCAGGCAACAGTTCTTTGTCACGGATGAACCACGAACCAGGCAACTGGTTAGAAAACGTTGCGCACCCTCGTTCCGTGACCTCACTCTTTTCTTCTTTGCCTTGTTCGCTGTCTTGATCCGTGTTCAATCCGTGTTTCGTCCGTGACTGTGAAGCTTACCTCCTCGGAACACCGGAAGAGCCTAATTCAATTGGAATGCGAGTCTTGGAAAGACTCGCCTACGCTGCACCGCACGTTACTTCGCGAGTGATTCAATTGGCCTGGCGTGCTGGTACTCGCGGAGGAAGCGGTCGATTTGCTCGTGAACGGCGTTGGTCTGGCGGATGATGAGCCGGTCATCAGCGGTACCGATTTGGCCGCGGCCGCCGGAGACGTTCCACGTTGTGGGGGCGACCATCGTCAGCAGCAGATGTTCGAGCGCTGCGGCTTCCGCTTTGGATTTGGCGCGATGGAACCGAGTCTGCATTTCCGCGTTCTTGAGACGCGGTGATTGTGGCTCGGCATGCAGAGTCTTTCGCAGCTCGCTGAGAAGACCGGCGATCTCGGAATGGACGTCGGCCGTGTGGCGAATGACCAGCAGGCCGCCACGAAATTCAGTGATCGTGCCACCCTCGCCAGACGAAAACCAGGGGCCTTCGGTCGAATCCTCGATGAGCTGCATCAATTCGCGGATTGAGTGTCTCAACTGCAAGAAGTCGGCCACGTCGTAGACCACTGGTTTGAGATGACTCAGCGAACTTGGAAACGTCGTGATGAAGATCGCGCCGTGACGAATCTCCAAAGTCAGATGGAGCTGATCTGAAAGCTGCTGCATCACGGCGCGAAGGGAAGCTCGTCCGCGAAACGTCACCGGGACGTCGAGTCCGATCCCCTCTTCTTGCAATCGATCAATATCGAAAACGATCCCTTCGTCGAGCTTCTCGCTGAACCGCTGCGCGGCTTCGTTAAGCGGTGTGTCCGTGAGGTCGATGTCGATTTCGGTCTCGATGAGTCGTTGCAGACGAGCCGATTCGGCGGCGATCTCGTCGGTTTCCGCGACCAAGAGCGGCGGTGAGCCGAACGGTCGCGCGAGTGCCAACTCCAAACATCGCAACAGGGCGGCAACGTCACGGTGCATCTGCGACGACTGTTGGACAAGCATTTGCTCGGCGAACACTTGCGGCTTTGCTCCACCTTCACCGTGCCGTTCTTTCCAAGGGCCGGGTGTCGCCGACTGCAAGTCTTGCTCAAAATGCTCGGCGGCAGTTGCGATGACGGAAGATTGGCTTCGGTCTGAATTCTGTTTTACGGTGGATTCGGCGGGGGGCAGACGAACGTCACGCTCGGCTTGCAAACGCAACAGGTTGCCAACTCGGTACGCTCTGGTTTGCAACATTCCTCTTTGTCTTGCTGCGGTCGTCATGTAGACGGTGCTTCCATCGATGTACCAATCCAATTGCAGTGGCTGCAAAATCCGATCGAGCACATCGGTGACTCGCTGCGCTTTGCGAACAGCAAACGTGATCGGCGTGTCGAGTTGGATTCCCTCTTCAGCGAGAGCGGCCCTGTTGATCTGAAACGACGTCTTTGTCAGCTTCGCGAGTTGCTGGGCCACTTGATCCAAAGGCTGGTCTTCAAATTTGGGTGACAGGCGGCGCGTCTGGAATTGGTTGAAAATCGCGTCGGCCGCATTCCGGGCTTGCAATTGTTCGCGCTGAAACTCGATTGAGGGAAACTCGAAGAAGCCATCGCTGGCCGGAATGTGTCCGTCGAGACGCGGTTCGTCCGCGACGACCACGAGCGTGATGAGCATTGCGATCAGAGCACAGCAAAGACGATTCAACATGGTGAGGTGATCGCGAGTCATCGGTAGGG
>JAYVQJ010001173.1:0-3508 GCA_043777235.1 Planctomycetia bacterium | reverse complement strand
TTCGGGCGCATTGAGATCCACCAACTTCTTCAGCCGGTTGTTGCGGTTGATGATGCGGCGGTAGAGATCGTTCAAATCACTGGTCGCGAAGTTACCCGAATCCAGCAACACCAACGGACGAAGATCCGGCGGGATGACCGGGATCACGTCGAGGACCATCCACTCGGGATGATTGCCGCTGTCTCGCAATGCCTCGGCAATCTTTAGCCGCTTGATCAGATCCTTCATCTTCTGCTGGCTGCCGGTCTCGGCTAATTCCACACGCAGGATCTTCGAGAGACTGTCGAGATCCAGTGCGTTGAGCAGCTTCTTGACCGCTTCGGCCCCCATATCGACCGTGAAGGTTCCCGCGCCGTACTTCTTCTTCGCTTCACGCAGGTCGTCTTCGGTCAGCAACTGCCCTTGGCGCAGCGGCGTGTCGCCCGGATCGATGCAAACGTAGTCTTGAAAATAGATGACCTTTTCCAGGTGCGTCGTCTTGAGATTCAACAAGGCTCCCAGACGGCTGGGCATCGACTTGAAGAACCAGATATGCACAACCGGAGCGGCCAGTTCGATGTGTCCCATGCGCTTGCGGCGCACGCGACTGTGAGTCACTTTGACGCCGCAGCGATCGCAGATCATCCCCTTGTACTTCATGCCGCGATATTTTCCGCAGGCGCATTCCCAGTCCTTTTCAGGGCCGAAGATGCGTTCGCAGAAGAGACCGTCTCGCTCGGGACGGTACGTGCGGTAGTTGATCGTTTCCGGCTTCTTCACTTCGCCGAACGACCAACTGCGGATGTCATGCGGGCTGGCCAGCTTGATGGTGACGGCCGAAAAATCATTCACACGATCGTAAACGGCCGATTCAGTTGTCGCAGCCGGATTCGCGGGTCGTTGCCCATCCATATTCAAACTCCCCTAATTGGTCGGCCATCCTGTTGAGGCTGACGCGAATGGAAACAAGTTGACGGAACGCAGAGCCAAGTCAAAGCACCTGATTTACGCCGTCGCCACCTTCTCCAATTGCATATTGAGCGCCAAGCCGCGGATCTCGTTCGTCAACACGTCGAAGCTGGCTGGCGTGCCGGCTTCGAGTGTGTTCTCGCCCTTGACCATCGACTCGTAAATCTTGGTTCGGCCTTCCACATCGTCGCTCTTGACCGTAAGCAGTTCCTGCAAGATGTACGCGGCTCCGTAGGCTTCCAGCGCCCACACTTCCATTTCACCGAATCGCTGACCGCCAAAGCGAGCCTTGCCACCCAGCGGTTGCTGAGTGATGAGCGAGTACGGCCCGGTGGCTCGTGCATGGACCTTGTCATCCACCAAGTGATGCAGCTTGAGCATGTAGAGAAACCCGACCGTGACCTTCTGCTCGAAGGCATCGCCGGTGCGACCGTCGAACAACACCGTCTTGCCGTCATCCGGCAAGCCCGCTTCGATCAAGCAATCGCGAATCTCTTCTTCGGTCGCTCCGTTGAACACCGGGCAGACCGCCGAGAAGCCCAACTTGGACGCCGCCCAACCGAGGTGAGTCTCCAAAATCTGACCGACGTTCATACGGCTGGGAACGCCCAACGGATTCAGAATGATGTCGACCGGAGTCCCGTCCGCAAGGAACGGCATATCGGCCTCTTGTAGCACCTTCGAGATCACACCCTTGTTCCCGTGGCGACCGGCCATCTTGTCACCGACGGAGATCTGACGCTTCGAGGCGACATAAACCTTAACCATCTGCAACACGCCGGTCGGTAGCTCATCGCCGCGCTTCAGCGAATTGAGTCCTCGCTCGCGAGAATCGAGGGCCTCTTCCACCAAGCCCCAACCATCCTTGAAGACTTTGTTGCAATCGGCCTTTTTCTGAGGACTGCGAATCTCGATCGACTCCCACAGCTTCGGGAAACCAGCACCGATCTCACACAATTGCTTGTCGTCGGTGATCGAGGCGATGTTCGTCCCGTCCTCGATCGGAATCTTCCGTTCGAGAGCGTGCTCCAATTCCGACAGAAATGTCTTGAACACATCCGCGACACTCTTGGCTTGAGCCGCTTCAGTCTCTTTGACGTCCGAGTCGAATCGCTTGCGTTCGGTCTCCGAAAGTGACATGCGACGCGAGAACCGTTCCGCGTGAATCACGATACCTTCGACACCGCTGGGGACTTCGAGCGACTCGTTCTTCACGTCCTCGCCCGCGCGGCCGAAGATCGCGTGCAGGAGTTTCTCTTCCGGCGTGAGTTCGGTCTTCGCTTTCGGAGAGACCTTGCCGACCAGGATGTCTCCCGGTCGAACTTTCGTACCGACTTGCACAACTCCCAGTTCATCGAGATGCCGCAACATCTTCTCGCTGACGTTCGGGATGTCGCGAGTAAACTCTTCGCGGCCCAGTTTCGTCTCGCGAATTTCGACGTCGTATTCGTCGATGTGGATCGACGTGTAAACGTCCTCCTTCACCAACCGCTCGGACAGAATGATCGCGTCTTCGTAGTTGTATCCCTCCCACGACATGAACGCGACGAGCACGTTTCGCCCCAGCGACAGGACGCCGTTGTGAGTCGCCGCGGAATCTGCCAGAAGATCACCCTTCTTCACGCGCTGGCCTACTTGCACGAGCGGCTTCTGATTCAAGCACGTCCGCTCATTAAGGCCAGTGAATTTACGAAGCGGATACTTGCGGCCGTCGATTTCAATCCGTGAGCCGTCCACATACGTGATTTTTCCTGACCGATCCGCACGCAATAACATGCCGGAGTTGAGCGCGACGGTCGATTCCATCCCCGTGCCGACGATGGGCGGTTCGGTGATCAGCAGCGGCACCCCTTGCCGTTGCATGTTCGAACCCATCAGCGCACGGTTCGCATCGTCGTGTTCCAAGAACGGAATCAACGCCGCCGAAATACCAACCATCTGGCACGCGGCGATGTCGATGAACTCGGCTTCGTTCGTGTCGATCCACATCACGTCGTTGCGATGCCGAGCCAACACGCGGCCATCGGGGATCCGATTGTTGTGCATCGGCGTGTCCGCTGGCACCACATACGCATCCGACTCTTCGTCGGCTCGCAGCCACGCGACTTCGTCCGTGACCTTGCCGTTCTTCACGCGGCGATAAGGCGTGATCAAAAAACCGTAGGCATCGACCGAAGCAAAGATGGCCAAGCTGGAAATCAAACCGATGTTTGTTCCTTCAGGCGTCTCGATCGGACAGATGCGTCCGTAGTGCGAAATGTGAACGTCACGCACTTCAAATCCCGCTCGCTTACGATTCAAGCCGCCAGGACCAAGAGCACTCAACCGACGCTCGTGGGTGATCATCGACAACGGGTTCGTCTGATCGACAACCTGAGACAACTCGCTGCGGCCGAAGAAGAAATCGACCGCCGCCGCAACGCTTTTGGGATTCACCAACGATCGCGGACTGATGTCTTCCGCGTCTTTGATACTCATCCGCTCTTGAACCGTGCGGCGCAACTTGAGAAACCCCTTGCGGAGTTCGTCGGTCGCCAACTCGTCGATCGTTCGCAGTCGA
>JAYVQJ010001172.1:0-3509 GCA_043777235.1 Planctomycetia bacterium | reverse complement strand
GCGCGTGCCGGCTCACAAAACTTGACAAACGGTATTTGAATCTTGTGGATCAAGGAATCGAGTGATGGTCTGTTTGGAAAACCGGGGCATCGTAACTGTCACCAAGAAGTCACGCTTTCCGTTTTGGAATCAACCGCACTGCGATACCATTCGCGCCTCTCCACGGGAATGAGGTCTCGATTCTTCGGCTTCGGAGGACGGACATGGCTGGCTGCGAGCTGCTGCGTTGGCTGACGCGATTGTCGGCGGTCGTGCTGATGTCGTTGGTCTCCACCGCGTTCGCCGCACCGCCACTGCGAGAGGTCATCGATTCTGAGATTCGCTCCGTTTGGCAGCGTGAGAAAATCACTCCGGCTGGACCGGCGGGTGACGCGGAATTCTTGCGGCGCGTGTCGCTCGACATCGTCGGTGTGATCCCGACTCACGATGAGACCGTCGCGTTCTTAGCCGATCCGTCGCCTGAGAAACGGCGGCAGTTGATTGATCGGCTGCTGGACGATCCGCGCTACGCGAGGCACATGGCCGAACTGTGGGACGTGTTGCTGTTCACTCGCAATCCTCCCGGCAGCGAAGCCGATAAACGGGACGGAATTCAGAAATGGCTGCAACAACGCTTCGCCGAGAACGCGCCGTATGACAAGCTCGTGCGCGAGTTGCTCAAGGCGGAAGGGGACTCGGTCGAGCACGGGCCGCCGCTGTACTTCGTGCAGTATCGGCAGCGGCCGGAGGACATGACCGAAGCGATCACGCAGACGTTTCTCGGCGTGCAGTTGCAGTGTGCTCGGTGTCACAACCATCCGTTCGAGCCATGGACTCAGCAAGATTTCTACGGCATGGCCGCGTTCCTCGCGCGGCTGCAAATCGTCACGGCTGGCAAAGCGGAGAACCAAAACAAATACATGGTGGCCGAGAAGAGCACTGGCGACATCCTCTTCACCGGTTCTGTGAAGGACTCCAAACCGGGACAGAAGGGCGATCCGGTCAAGCCGAAGTTCTTGCTCGCCGCGTCATCGCTGGAAGAACCGCTGTTGCCCGACGGCTTCAAAGAGGTCGCGAAGTTCGAGGAGAACAAGCCACCTCCCGCGCCGGTCTTTTCGCGCAAGGATCAACTGGCCGATTGGATCGCTCGCGGCGACAACCCGTACTTCGCACGCGCGACGGCGAACCGTGTGTGGGCAATGTTCTTCGGCCGAGGTCTTGTGCATCCGGTCGATAATCTCAGTGACGCGAACAAGCCGAGTCATCCGGAACTGCTCGACGCGCTGGCTCGTGAGTTGGTCGAGCATCAGTTCGATCTGAAGTGGCTGATCCGTGAGTTGTGCAATTCGCAGACATATCAACTGTCATCGGTCGGTTCGGAATCCGATCCATTGCCGCGCTGGTTTCAGCAAGCGCGAGTCCGTCCGCTCTCGGCTGAAGAGTTGATGGATTCGTGGAAAGTCGCGACCGGGTTTGAATCCTCGGTAAAGCCGGACGCGAAGAAGAAAGAAGGCCGATTCAGTCCGATCGACGGCGGCTACATGATCCGCTTTTTCGGCCAGCCAAACACCGGCACCGGTGACTTCCAAGGCGGGTTGGCCGAGCACCTCTTCCTTAGCAACGGCCCGGTCAGCCAATTGATCGTGACGAACCCCGGCGGCCTGTTCGACACGATCGTGAAGTCGCCGGCCCCGTGGTCCGAGCGTCTCGATCGACTGTACCTCTCACTCCTCAACCGCCCGCCGACCGATGAAGAGAAACAAAAGTTTGCCGAGTTCTTCGCCACCGATGAAAAGTCCAACCCCGACCGACTCCGCGACGCCATCTGGGCCTTGATGACCTGCAGCGAGTTCCGATTCAATCACTGACCCTGGAGTGCTCCGGCTCGACGGAGCCCTCCATTCAAGAACCCAACGTATCCCAACGTCCCCGAATTATTTAATTCACCATCGACTTCCGATCGAGACCGTTCCGGCGACTCGGAAGTCCAACGAACTTGAATGGAGGGCGGCGTCCAGCCGCCGCACTCCAGGGAAACAAAATGCTCGACCATCTCTCGCGACGCACGTTGCTCAAGGGGACTCTGGCTACGTCGGCTGGTGGAGTCGTCATGAATTGGGGTGACTTGTTTCACGGCCCATCATCGTTGCACGCAGTGAGCGGCTCGGCGCTAGCCGCCGGTGAAGCCACTCCGTCGAAAAAACGTTGCATTCTCCTCTGGATGAACGGCGGCGCGAGTCAATTCGAGACGCTGGATATGAAGCCCGGTGCGCGAACCGGCGGGACGTTTCGGCCGATCAGCACGAACCTCAACGGGGTTCAAATCTGCGAGTTGATGCCGAAGATCGCGCAGCAGATGGATAAGCTCGCGGTCATTCGCTCGATGCGGACCAGCGAGGTCGATCATCCCGGCGGCATTTATCTGATGCACACCGGGTATCGTCCGACCGCCAACGTCCGCTTCCCGGAGTTCGGAGCGATCATCGCCAAGTACAACGGCCGCGAGGCAACCGACCTGCCGAACTTCATCAAGGTCTTCTCGCAGGCGGACGCTGGAGCCGGATTCCTCGGCCCGAAGTTTCAGCCGTTCGGCATCGGACCAGAAGGAAGTCTGCCGCCTTTCTCGTCGTCAGGTCTGTCGCCCGAGGTCGAATCGCGACGACATCAACTGCGGACATTCCTCGAAGAGACCTATGCCAAAGAGCACCGCACCGAAACGTCGAAGATGCACCGCGAGGCTTACGAGGCATCGCGCCGCTTGCAGAGTGTTCGCAAGGTGTTTGACATCGACGCGGAATGGGCGAAGAACTCGGAGTTGTACGGCGACAGCGTGTTCGGCCGCCGTTGCATGCTCGCGAGGCGCTTGATCGAAGAGGGCGTATCGTTCGTTGAAGTCAGCCAGAGCAGCTACGACTCGCACGCCGACAACGCCGTCTGGCACAAGGCTCTGGTCCCGCCGATGGAACATGCTTGGGCCGGCTTGTTGGTCGATCTGCAACAGCGCGGATTGCTCGACAGCACGCTCGTCGTCTGGATGGGAGAGATCGGCCGCACTCCGAACATCAACAACCGAGCCGGCCGCGATCACTACGTTCGCAGTTGGAGCACCGCTCTTGCCGGCGGCGGCATCAAAGGGGGCCAAGTCTACGGCGAGTCCGACGCGACCGGAGTCGATGTGAAAGACAACCCGGTCACCGAAGGAGATTTCTTCGCCACGATTTACGCCGCGTTGGGCATCGATCCGAAGAAGGAAAACTTCGCCGGCGTCCGCCCGATCCCGCTGGCCCCGTTCGGATCAAAGGTCGTGTCAGAGTTGCTGACGTAACCCTGGAGTGCGGTGGCTCGACACCGCCCTCCATTCAAGAGCCAAAACGCCTTCCAAGTTCACAAGACAAGCGAAAGGCGAGTCGTTTGTCTGTTCGCAGACTGTCGCGCTATCGAAACCTAATACCGATCGCAGAAAATAACTGCGTTGTGTGAAGCGCTCGGCTCATCACGCGGAGCGATGATGGCTACGTAGCCGTCACCGC
>JAYVQJ010001171.1:0-3509 GCA_043777235.1 Planctomycetia bacterium | reverse complement strand
GTCGTCGCGATTCGCATCTACGATCACGACGGCAAGGGAGGTTTCAAAGGGGCGGCTCCGAGCGTCAGTGCCGGCGGGCAGACGATTCGCATGGAAGGGCCGTGGGATTTCCGAATTTCAAATTTCAAATCTCAAATTTCAAATCTCAAATCGGAAATTGATGCTGAGGAACTCGCGATGTTTGCGGCGCGAGTCGATGACTCCAACAAAGACAAGCTGCCGAGTGCTCCGGCGTTGTTCAGCAAGATTCTCGTGTCGCCGAGCAGTGCTCCGATCGGAAAGGCTCCGACGGATTACTCGCCGATCGTGCCGCCGAATGAAGCGCTCAAGACGTTCACAGTGCCGGATGATCTCAAGCTGGAATTGGTACTCGCCGAGCCGCACGTCAAGCAGCCGCTGCACATGTCGTGGGATGAGCGAGGCCGGCTGTGGGTCGTGCAGTATTTGCAGTATCCGTATCCGGCCGGGTTGAAGATGCTCAGCCGCGACGCCTTCTTGCGAGCGGTCTATGACAAAGTCCCGCCGCCACCGCCGCTCGGTGAGCCGGGGCTGGACAAGATCACGATCCACGAAGACACCGACGGCGACGGAGTGCTCGACAAGCACAAGACATTCTTGGATGGCTTGAACATCGCTACGAGCTGTGCCCTCGACCGCGACGGCGTGTGGGTGATGAACCCGCCGTACTTGCTCTACTACGCCGACAAGAATCACGACGACGTGCCGGACGGTGATCCCGAAGTTCATCTGCAAGGCTTCGGCTTGGAGGACACGCACTCAGTCGCGAACTCGCTGAGGTGGGGGCCGGATGGTTGGCTTTACGGCTGCCAAGGGAGCACGACCAGCAGCGCGGTCATGCGGCCGGGCCTCGACAAGCTGCCGGTGCATTCGATGGGACAGCTCATCTGGCGGTATCACCCGGCGACACGCCGTTTTGAAATCTATTCCGAAGGTGGCGGCAACTCGTTCGGCTGCGAGATCGACGCCGAAGGCCGAGTCTTCTCTGGCCACAACGGCGGCGACACGCGCGGCTTTCATTACGTCCAAGGGGGCTACTACCAGAAGGGTTTTAATAAGCACGGGCCACTGTCGAACCCGTATGCCAACGGGTATTTCCCGATGATGAAGCACGCCGCCGTGCCGCGATTCACGCACAACTTCGTGATCGATGCCGGAGCCGCAATGCCAGAGTCCCATCGCGGCCACTTGTTCGGCGTCGAGCCGCTGCAAGGCCGAGTCGTCGAGACGGAACTGACCAATGATCGCTCGTCGTTCCAGACGAAAGACCTCGGCTACGCGATCACCTCGACCGACCCGCGCTTCCGCCCGGTTGAAATCAAAGCCGGGCCAGACGGAGCGATCTACATCGCCGACATGTACGAGCCGCAGATCGCTCACCGCCAGCACTTCCAAGGCTTGATCGATAAAGACAACGGGCGGATCTATCGGCTGTCAGCGCGTAGTCGCGTCGCTCCGCGACGCGAATCCGAGTCGCGGAGCGACTCGGCTACATTAGTCGAACAGCTTCGCGATCCGAACAAGTGGCAGCGACAAACGGCGCTGCGGTTACTCGGTCAACGACGCGATCGGTCGGTGTTGCCGTTGCTGAAGAAGAACATCGACTCGAGCACCGGCCAGTTCGCGCTGGAATGTTTGTGGGCAACGTATCAACTCGGTGGACTCGACGATGCGTTCGCTCAAAAGTGCCTGGCTCACAAAGAGCCGCTCGTCCGCGAATGGACCGTGAGGTTGAGCGGCGACATGCCGCTCGATCTGGCTGCCGCAGTGAATACGACGGGCCGAGCCGTGCCGGGGCCGCGCGAAGTTCAGGACGCGCATCTGATGGGACACCGCTTTGCCGAGACGCGAGCGTCGATCCCGCTCGCTCGCAAGTTGGTCGAGGTTGCCAAGTCGGAAACCTACGTCCGAGTCCGCAGCCAACTCGCATCGACCGCCAAACGTCTGCCGGCCGATCAAGCAATGCCGCTGATCGACGCGCTCTCGACGCACAATGAAGACGCTGATGACATCCACATCCCGCTGCTGTTGTGGTGGGCATTGGAATCGAAGGCGACGAAAGGCTCGGCCGCAATTGTCGGACTGTTCAAGAACCCGGAGGTCTGGAAACGACCGCTGGTCGAGAAGCATCTCGTCTCGCGCACGATGCAGCGGTTCGCGCAGTCCGGCACACGAGGCGATCTGCTGGTCGCCGCCGAACTGTTGGCGAAAGCTCCGACCGCTGAACACAAACAAGAACTCTTAAAAGGTTTCGAGGCCGCGTTCAAAGGCCGGCCGCTCAGCGGTTTGCCGGATGAGCTCGTCAAACAAATCACCGAGGCCGGCGGCGGATCGCTCGCTCTGCGAGTCCGACAAAAAGATGCCGCTGCGATTGAGGAGGCGCTGAAGCTCGTTGCCGTCGAACCGGCGACACCACCTGATCCCAAACAAAAAGCCGCGGCCGAAGAGACGAAGACGCGACGCATCGAACTGGTGCAAACGCTCGGCGAGGTTCAGCCGGCCGGTTCGGTCAACGTGTTGCTCGCGATTGCGAAGACGTCGACGGACAACGAGGTCCGTTCGGCCGCGCTCACGTCATTGCTGGGCTACAAAGACGAAGTGATCGGCTCGGAAGTGTTGACCGTGTTCTCGACTCTGCACGACGACGTGCAGTCGGTCGCGCTGACGTTGCTCACCAGCCGCCCGACGTGGGGGCGTCAGCTTTTGGAAGCCATCGACGCGGGGACTCTGAAGCAAGAAGTGCTGCCGATCGACGTCGTCCGAAAATTGACGTTCCTCAAGGACGATAAGCTGGCCGCGCTCGTCAAGAAGCACTGGCCGAAGCTCGAAGGAGCCAGCACCGCCGAAATGCAAGAACTCATCGCACGATTCGCTCCGATCGCGAAATCCGAAGGAGGCGAGCCGTTCGAGGGAAAGAAAATCTTCATGCAGTCCTGCGGCAAGTGCCACCTGTTGTTCGGCGAAGGAGGCCGCATCGGCCCCGATCTAACAACATTCAAACGGGATGACGTCAATCACATCCTGACGAACGTCATCAACCCCAGCGCCGAAATCCGAGAAGGTTTTGAAGCGATCGTCGTGATGACGAACGATGGTCGCACGGTGACGGGATTCCGAGCCGATCAAGATGCTCGTGTCCTGATCGTGCGCGGTATCGACGGGCAGAACATCACGATCTCACGCGACGACATCGAAGAGATTGTCCCGCAAAAGAAGTCGCTGATGCCCGAAGGTCTGCTCAACACTTTGACCGAGGACCAAGTCCGTAATCTCTTCACGTACTTGCGCGTCGGTCAGCCATTGAACTCACCTTAACTCGGAGATTATTCGCGGAGGTGCTCCGTGTCGGACTGGGTGCGGAATTTATGAGGCTGACAAAGAACTGTGATTCATGAGCCGGCACGCGCTAGCGTCCGGTTTCCAAGCCTTCCAAAAACCGGACGCTAGCGCGTTCCGGCTGATGATGAAATTGCGTTATCAGACTGACATTT
>JAYVQJ010001170.1:0-13861 GCA_043777235.1 Planctomycetia bacterium | reverse complement strand
GCAGCTTCGGTTGCGTGGAAACCAACGAACCACTGGGGCAGGTACCGCACGGATTTTGTCAACAACGTGTTGACCCATGTGAGGCCGGAACGATTCTCCCTTCACGGGGCAACGGCCACGGAAACTGTCCTCTCGCGGTGTGGGCCGCTAAAACAAGCGAGCCTTGCTTGTCGGTCGTCACGGATGCGATCGAATCGAACTCCTGTCACCTTGAGCCAAGCCTGCAACATGCCCACTCCCAACACCGGTTCGCAAATTCTCGATCTGGAAGTCAAAGACGTTCGCGTCATCTTCAAACCGATTTGGGAGGATCTCGAAGAGGAGGTTGGCCGAGAGAACCTGCGGTTCCCGAAGGAGATCATTTTGCTCGGCGGTGCTCCCGGAGCCGGCAAAGGGACACAAACGCGGTTCATCATGGCCGCTCGTGGTCTGACCTGTCCGCCGATTGTGATCAGCGATCTGCTCACAACGCCGGAAGCGGAGAAGATCAAATCGCAAGGGAGCATGGTTGGCGATAAAGAAGTGATCGGCCTGCTGCTCCGCAAGTTGCTCGAATCGCAGTTCCGTGATGGCGTGGTGCTGGATGGATTTCCGAGAACTCAGGTGCAGGTGGAGTGTCTCAAGCTGCTGGTCGACAAGATCAATCAGCTTCACGCGGACTTCGCCACGACGCCGTTGGCGATTCATTTTCGACGGCCGACGATTCACGCGATGGTGCTCTTCGTCAGCGAGAACACCAGCATCGCGCGGCAGCTCAATCGCGGCCGCGAGATCACCGAGCACAACCGCAAGGTCGCCGAGACCGGCGTCGGCAGGCTCATCGAACAGCGGACGACGGATCTCTCTGAGGAAACTGTTCGCCGCCGGTATCGCGTCTTCAAAGAGCAAACCTGGGATCCGTTGATCTCTCTGAAGCAGCTTTATCACTACCACTTCGTCAACGCCGAAGGGCCCATCGAAGAGGTCGAAGAGAACATCCTCAAAGAGTTGCAGTATCAGAGCTCATTGGAACTGGACCCGCGCACTTTTGAGCGACTGCGAACCTTGCCCTTGTCCGATGAAATCACGCTGCATGCTCGCCAGGAACTCGTGCGACGGCTGGATAGTTACGAACTGGAGCACGCCAATCTGCTGGCACGTGTCGTAGAACTCATCAAGACGAAATTCCTTCCAATCATCACGCGACATGCACTCTCGGGGCGTGCTCATGTGAATTCGGAAGATTCGATCTTCGAAGAACCGCTGGCGATCCCGATGCTGATCGACATCTTCTCCGAACGGGGCTTCCACGCCGTCGTCGACAAACACATCCATGAAGTACCGGATCGAGTCGATCTCGAAACCGGCCTGATTCATTCACGCTCCAAATTCATCTACCGCATTCAGATCAACTTCAAAGGCTCGAAGATCCGACGCGGGTGATTGACGCGGATGTCATGCGTAGGGTGGGACAAGCTCGTTTCGAGCGCCGGCCCACCATAAAATCCGCTGAAAATATCTGGTGGGCCGGCGCGGCGAAGCGTCGCTTGTCCCACTACGGTAAGATCCGACAGTCGAATCAAGGGAGTTCATTGATGCTCGATCTGCGAAACGTGTTCATCGTCACGGCTCTTCTATTTTCAAACACACTCGGCCAATTCGCGTTGGCTCAGACTCGCGATTCGGGAATTGACCCGGACGGGTTCGACAAAGCGGTGCGTGCTCAGGATGACTTGTTCCTGCATGTGAATGGCCGCTGGTTGCAGCGGGTCGAGATTCCGGCGGACAAGTCGAACTACGGTTCGTTCAACAAGCTGATCGACGAAGCGCAGCTCAACATTCGCGAGATCATCGAAGACGTGGCGAAGAATCCCAGCGACGAAAGCGGCCGCAAGGTCGGCAACTTCTTCAACAGCTACATGAATGAAGAACTCGTCGAGCGGCTGGGGCTGAAACCGATTGAAACGGAGATCGCCAGGATTCGCCGCTTTGAGAAGAAGGAGGAAGTCCTCAGACACTTCGCCCATTTCGAGTTCATTGGCGTCGGCAGCCCGATCGGATTCTTCGTCGATCAGGACGACCGGGACTCGACGCGGTATCTCGCGGGAATCATTCAAAGCGGCACAACACTGCCGGATCGCGATTACTACCTCAAAGACGAGCCGAAGTACGTCAAAGCCCGCGAGGCGTTGAAGACGTACATCGAGACCCTGTTCAAGCTCGGCAACTTGCGCAACGGAGCCGAAGCGGCTGAGGAGATTTTGAAGCTCGAAACCAAGCTGGCCGACGTGCAATGGGATCGCACGCAATTGCGTGATGCCGAGAAACGGTACAATAAATATCAAGTCAGCAAGTTGTCCGAGCTGACTCCCAAGCTCGCGTGGTCCGCCTATTTTCGTTCGGTGGGCGTGGAGGAACTGGCCGAGCTCAATGTTGTGACTCCCAGCTATTTTCAAGGCTTGGAAAAGATTTTCGACGAGACTCCGCTGGACACATGGAAGTGGTATTTGCATTTTCGATTGATCGACGCGACAGCCCCCGTCCTGTCGAAAGAATTCGTGTTTGAACACTTCAAACTGCACAGCCGAGAACTCGGCGGTATCCCGGAACAACAGCCGCGCTGGAAGCGAGCGGTTGATACGGTCGCCGGAGGCGGCAGCAATCGGCTGGGCGCGCTCGGCGAAGTGGTCGGGCAGTTGTACGTTCAGAAGCACTTCAAGCAGCAGGCTCGCGAGCGAATGAATCAGCTTGTCGGCAATCTGCTGAAAGCGTTCGAGCAGAGCATTCACGAACTGGCCTGGATGACCGACGCGACTAAAAAACAGGCACTGGTCAAGTTGTCGAAGATCACTCCGAAGATCGGCTACCCGGAGAAGTGGCGCGATTACTCGAAGTTGGAGATCGCCGCCGATGACCTCATCGGAAACATGCGCCGCTCGGCGAGGTTCGAGCATCAGCGGATGCTCGACAAGCTCGGCCAGCCGGTCGATCGCGGCGAGTGGGGCATGACTCCGCAAACGGTCAATGCGTACTACAACCCCGGCCTGAACGAGATCGTGTTTCCGGCCGCGATCCTGCAACCGCCGTTCTTCGATGCCGAGGCTGATGACGCCGTGAACTACGGCGGCATCGGAGCGGTCATCGGTCACGAGATCAGTCACGGTTTCGACGACCAGGGATGTAAATACGACGGCGACGGCAATCTCAAGAACTGGTGGACCGAGTCCGACCAAGCCGCGTTTGAAAAGCTCACGACTCAGCTCGTCTCGCAATACGAAGGCTATGAAGCTCTGCCCGCCAAAAAGGTCAATGGCCGGTTGACGCTGGGAGAGAACATCGCCGATCTGTCCGGCATGGCAATCTCCTTCAAAGCGTATCGCATCTCACTGGGAGGCAAGGACGGCCCGGTGCTCGACGGTTACACGTCGAGCCAACGCTTCTTCCTCGGCTGGAGCCAAATCTGGCGACGCAAGTATCGCGACGCGGAACTTGTCAAACGGCTCGTCACCGACCCGCACTCGCCGTCGCACTTCCGAGCGAACGGTCCCGTGACCAACCTCGACGCCTTCTACGAAGCGTTCAACGTTAAGCCGGGTGACAAGCTGTTCAAGCCGAAGGCCGAACGCATTCAAATCTGGTGACACTGGCGGTAGTGTCCTGTTTTCAATGTAGCCCGACGTCGCCGACGTCGGGAATAGCCGACTTCGGCGAAGTCGGCCTACAAATTAGGACACTACCACACTGGCCGCGCGATGGATCAATTCGTAGCCCACTATTTTCTCGGACGTGGTGGGCCGGCGCTTCGCTGGTCCCACCCTACTTTTCCGTGACGAGACGAATTGGCTGGCCGTGCGGAACAGAACGATGTGCTCTAAGCTCCGCGCATGAAGTCTCTCCGCACTGCTGCGCTGTCGCTGAGCATGTTGGCCGTCTTGGCTGCGCTTGTCGTCGTTTCGTGGGGCTTGCGGAGTCAGCCGGTTGGCTCACTAACCGGTGGACCCATCGAATCGCTGGCTGCGACCGCGAAAAGTCTCACACGAACCGATCAATCGACCGTCCGCATTGCTGTGACCTCGACGCCTCAGAAGCAGATCGAACTTTCGATCGACGGGCCGTATCAGCTTCGACCGGTGGGCAGCGACAAAGTCTTGACGCGCGGACAACAACTGGGAAGTTGCACCGTCACCGCCACGAGTAACGGTTTTAAGATTGGTAAATCGGAGTACGCGGTCACTCGGTTGGAGATCGTGCCAGAAAAGTCTCCATCGGTGTGGGTGAATCGTCATCAGTATCGTGGCACTCTGCGATTGCTCCGGAGATCGGGTGGTGGCGTGTTGGCCGTCAATGTGTTACCGCTCGGTGAATACCTCGCGAGCGTCGTCGACAGCGAAATGCCAACGTCGTTCGGCACGGAAGCTCGCAAGGCGCAGGCGATCGTGGCTCGCACGTACGCTCTGGATGTGATTCGCAACGAAGGTGGTGATGGCGAGTTCGATTTGTTCGCTTCAACCAGCAGTCAGAAATATCTTGGCTTCAAATACCGCGACGGCTCGCGATCCCTCGCTGGCGAAAGTGAGGGCAGCCGCGAGATCGTCCGCGAGACGACCGGTATGGTCTGCACGTATCAAGGACGGCTCTTCCGCACGTATTACTCGGCGGCCTGCGGCGGGCACACGACACAAGGAAGCGCGGTCTTCACGGATGCCGTTGCCGCGCTCAAGAGCGTCCCCTGCGACTTCTGCCGCGAAGCCAAGCTCTATCGCTGGGAAGCGGATCTGCCGAAATCAGACGTCGAAACGAAACTCAAGGCGTACTTTCGCTCGGAAGGAAAGACCTTCGACAAGCTGCAATCCATCAAGCTCGCGAGTGGCGATCCGCAGCGCGGTTCCGACGTTCCGGAGTTTTCCGTCAGCGATGGCAAACGTTCACACCAAATCTCTGCCGCGACGCTGCGACGGCAACTTTCCGTGTCGACGCTCTACAGCCCCTTCTTCACGGTCACGGAGAAAGGAAAGTCCAACACACTGCATTTCGATGGCCGAGGCCACGGCCACGCCGTCGGACTTTGCCAATGGGGTGCTCGCGGCCAAAACCTGGCCGGCAAGACTTGCTACGAGATCGTTCGCTATTACTACTCGGGCGCGAAGATCGTGCAGTTGCAGTGACGCGGCCAAGCTCGGTCAATTTGAGCTGTCACCAGCCAAGTGTTTCGCCAGATCGCCGACAACCGCCTTTGCGTCGCCGAAGAGCATGAACGTGCGGTCCCCGAAATACAATTCGTTGTCGATTCCCGCGAAGCCGGGGTTCTTGCTGCGCTTGATCGCGAAGACGGTCTTGGCTTTGTCGGCGTCGATGATCGGCATGCCGAAGATCGGAGAGGACTTCACCGTCCGGGCGGCGGGGTTCACAACGTCGTTGGCTCCGATCACTAGCGCGACGTCGCATTGCGGCATGTCGGCATTGATCTCGTCCATCTCAATCAAATCGCTGTACGGGATCTCGGCCTCGGCCAGCAGCACGTTCATGTGGCCGGGCATGCGGCCGGCCACCGGATGAATCGCGAACTTCACGGTGATCCCGGATTTGGTCAATTGGTCGTAAAGCTCGCGCACTCGGTGTTGAGCTTGAGCGACGGCGAGCCCGTAGCCCGGAATGATCACGACCAGGTTTGCCTGCTGCAAAACCTGAGCGGCTCCCTCGATCGTCTCGGCCTTGTAGTGCCGCTCCTGAGTGTCGACGACGGCGGCCTGCACTTGACCGAAGGCTCCGAACAGGACGTTGGTGAAGGAACGGTTCATCGCTCGGCACATCATGATCGACAGAATCAAACCGCTGGCTCCGTCGAGCGCACCGGCAGTGATGAGCAACTTGTTGTCGAGCACAAAACCCATCGCAACGGCGGAGAGTCCGGCGTAGGAATTCAAGATCGAGATCACCGTTGGCATGTCTGCTCCGCCGATCGGAATGATTAGCAGCACGCCAAACGTCAGCGACAGCAGAACAACTCCGCCAAACAAATACGGCGCACCGGCACCAGTCGGGTTGAGCACGAGTAACGCGCCGAACAACACGGCCAACGCCAGCAAGCCGATATTGCTGACGTTCTGAAACCGATACGTCACCGGTCGCTGTGGAATCCATTTCACTTCTTGCAATTTTCCGGCGGCCAATAAACTGCCGGTCACGGTCAAGAATCCCAGCAGCACTTCAGCGACGATCGCCGCTGTCCGAAACTGCGTGAGTTGATCTTTTTCGTAGACGAACCAATGAATGAACTCCGCCGTGCCGACCAAGCCGGCCGCGAGTCCACCGAAGGCGTGCGAAATCGCCGTCCGCTGCGGCACTGCGGTCAGCGGTACTTTTGACAGCGGAATGCCGACCGCGAATCCGAGCGCGATCGCCAGAATGATCCAGTAGTGATGCGTGATGTCCGGCTGTGCCCAGGTCGCCAGGATCGCCAGCGTCATCGCCAGAATGCCGGCTCGCACGCCGCGCCGTGCGGTCTTCGGGGCGTTCATGCCGTGCAACGAGTACACGAACAGCACGGTCGCCACGAGATACGCCAACTGTCCAAGATGATGCGTCATCGCTTGGACTCCCCGCTGCCGCCCGGTTGCTTGAACATCTTCAACATGCGATCGGTGATGAGGAATCCGCTGACGACATTGGTCATCGAAGCGAACAGCGCGATGAAGCCCAGAATGCGAATCCCCAGCGGGTATTTGTCGTTGCCGGTGACGATGATCGATCCAATCACCGCGATCGCCGAGATGGCATTCGTCAATGACATCAGCGGCGTGTGCAGAAGCCGCGAGACCCGCTCGATCACACCGAACCCCAGTAGCGTCGCCATCGCGAACACAAACAGCAGCGACCAGTAATCGACGTCGGCAGCGACATGTTTCGTCACAGCTTCGGCGGTCGAGGTCGCATCAGCCAACAGCAACAGTCCCACGATCATCCTCCTTGCCGGTCTTGAAAAGAGGGGCGGATTGTGGAGGGGGACCGCGCGGGGTGCAAGGAGCCTACGTAGACCGGTCACTCCGTGACCGGAAGAATTCGAGTCACGGAGTGACTCGTCTACTATGCTCGACTACGCCGCTGCCTCCAGCACCGAGTCGAACGCCTCTTTGCCTTGAATGATCGAATGCGCGTCGAAGCGTTCGCCGAAGTACAGCCGACGAGCCTCTGGGTTCGCAAGCACCGTTTTGGCATTCCCCGTCGCGATCACCTTGCCGGCGCAGATGACGTAGTTGCGATCGGTGATCGTCAGCGTTTCCCGTTCGCGGTGGTCGGTCAGCAGGATGCCGATCCCTTTTTTGCAGAGGCCGGCGATGATGTCCTGAATGCTATGGATCGTGACCGGGTCGATCCCGGTGAACGGCTCGTCGAGAAGAATCAGGACGGGATCGGTCGCCAAGCAGCGTGCAATTTCGAGTCGACGTCGTTCACCACCGGACAGCGTCGAGGCAATCTGCCGGCGTTTGTCGGTCAGGCCGAACTCGGTCAGCAGTTGGTCGATCTTGGCCTGACGCTCGTCGCGCGACATCGGTAGGAATTCGAGCACGGCCAAAATGTTTTGCTCGACCGTCAGCTTGACGAAGATGCTCTCGTCCTGCGGTAGATAGCCCATGCCAGCTTGAGCTCGCTTATACATCGGCCAGCGCGTGACCTCGACGCCGTTGAGAAAGACTTCCCCTTCCGTCGGCGAAATCATGCCGCACGACATGCGGAACGAAGTTGTCTTGCCGGCTCCGTTCGGACCAAGCAGGCCGACAATCTCACCGCGTTCGACGTAGATGTCGACACCGTCGACCGCGCGTTTGCCGGGGTAGTCCTTCACCAATCCGTGGCATTCCAGTAGAGCCATGATTCCTCCTTGAATCGATTTCGTGGTGGATGCGTTCCGCATCCGAGTCAACTTCCCGACGCGGGCCGCGTCGGGCTACGTCAGCGAATGCGGTGCATCCTTCGAGGGTCGGGATAGAACGGCAATCGGACGTCGGGGTAGTCCGTCTTCACTTCCTTGTCGATCCATTTGCCATCAGGCATTTGCGTTTGCTTAAGCTTCTTGTGATACCAAACGGGATAGCCTTCGCCGTCGTTCATGAACGGCTGACCGTGAGGCCAGTAGATGTAGAACGCCTTGCCGACCAGAGCCGAACGCGGGACCGCGTGGCGATGCCGTGCTCGGCGGTTGTTCTCCCAAAGCCGGCTGTCTTTGCTCTTCGGGCTGTTGTCGCCGAGCATCATGAACTCATCGGGGCCGAGTTCGAATCGGGCATCGCGACGACACGCTTGATACGACTCCCACCAAGCGGCGGGCTTCGTCAGCAGATACCGCAGATGCTGATTGGCCGAGCACGGGGACCACTCTTCTTGATGCGACGTCAGCGGCGAGTAGTCCTGCGATGGCTGCTCCTGAGTGCTTTGGTAGTAGATGTCTCGATGAATCTGCAAATGCGAGACTTCGACAGCCATGCCACGAGCCGCGATGCCGACCGGCGTCAAATCCTCATCTTGCGGGCCGAAGTTTTCGATCTCTGGCAGCGTGTATTCCGCCTTGGAACCAAAGTCGATCAAGCGACCGTCGATCCACAGACAGAGCCGTTGATCGACGTTGGCGTACTCGACCCGATGATTGCCGATGCCGCGCAGTGCTGTCGTTGCCTTGGCGAGAACTTCGTCTTCCGCTTTAGTGCGGTTGAGCCAGATGACTCGCAGCAACTGTGCTTCGCCGGTATTCGGATTGATGCGGCAGCGGAAGCGATGCACACCTTCGTTGAGTTCCAACAGCAATTCGGCAGACTCGGTCAACTTGTCGATCTTCACGTTGCAACCGAGCGTCAGGTCGCCGACCCAGTAGTAGTTCTCAACGTCAAAATCCTGCGCCGATGAATACGCGTTGTAGCCGCAGAAGTCGGTGATCAACTGCGGCAGCGGCCTCTTCAGAGTCGCCGCATTGTTGTTGCCGAAGTTGTCGAACCGCTCGCGATCATCGATCTTGAGCACCGTTCTCCAGACATCCGCCGTCGGGACGAAGTGCCGATAGCGCAGCCAATGCTGTTGCTCGCCCTTCGACGAAGCGTCGGTCAATTCAAAGGCATGCTTCTCGTCGTGTGATTGCCAGCCTTCCTTGGTTTCACGCCAACCTGCGACTTCGATCGTTGCTCCGGGAACGTTGATCGCGGCCGCCTCTTCGTCCATCTGGTCTGCATCAATGTGTGCGACCGCAGCCCAGCGGCTGGGCCAGCCTTGCTCGTTGAGCGGCTTCTCAGGGTAATCGTGGTCGTGAACCAGAATCTGCAACTCGCGCTGCTTGTTCGGATCGGCCTTGCGAAGGATTTTCAGTTCGCCGTCTCCCGGTTCCGAGCGGTACAGATCCCCTTGGCGAATCGTGAGCGTCTCGTTCGGCAGGCCGACGAGCCGCTTGATGTAGTTGGTCTTCGGCTCTTCGGGATACTTGAAGACCACAACGTCCCAACGACGCGGCTCCTTCAATTCATACGGGAACTTGTTGACGAGAATACGGTCCCCCTTAAACACCGGAGCATCCTTGATCGAATTCGGAGCACGGCAATTGGGACACAGCGAGCTTTCCAATCGACTCATCAGATAGACGCCATCGTGATCGAGCTCCTCGCTGGCTCCGATCGTGATCAGGTGCCCGCACTGCGTGCAGTTCGTTTCCTTGTGCCGACCGTACAACGTCGGTGCCATCGAGCCGGTCGGAATGACAAACGCTTCCGCCTCGAAGGCTCGAAACAAGAACGCCAGCAAGAACGCGACGGCGATGGATTCAATCGTCTCACGCCAGCTCTCTTGCTTGGCGGATTTTTGCTTGGCGGCCGGGTCTGACGAAGCCGGCTTCACATTCGCCGGGGACGGCGCTGGAGGAGTTGTCGGTGGCTTGGATGATGCAGTCATGCGTTGAGAGTCTGACTTCAAGAAGAGGAAATAAAGTTGCTCACGCGAGGACTTGAAGACCGATCCGCGACCGTCAGGAAATGGCCCGAATTGTGAGCGAGTTTCATACATCGCAACTCAGCGAATATATCGGATGCGGCCCCAGTCGGGAACGCGGATATGCCGCTCGGTCGAGCCGAGTCTGACTCGCCCCGGCCGCGACGGCAGATGCACCAGAAACGGCTTGCCAATCAGGTTGTTGTCCCGCACGACCGCATCCAACCAACTGCGGCTGTCGAGTGAAACCGGGCTGTTGTCTCCCAAAAAAAAGTATTCGTCCGAGCCGAGCTGGTACGGCTCGGTGACTCCGTTGCGGCCGTCGCCGCGCGTGTAATAGACGTCCCGATACAGCGTCAAATCGCTGACCGACACATGCAAATCCCGAATGCCAAACTGCGCCGGCGTATCATCGGTCGAGTTCTTCGCAGCTCCGTTGCCTTTCTTAACGGATGACCCCAGTGGTTCGAGAGGCCGCTGAAAAATCACCTCGCCATTGAGCGCGAACAGCAACTGCCGATCAAACAGTGACAGCTCGACCAGCCACGGCCGTTTCCACAGTGAGCCGCTCAGCTCCACAGACGGCTCCGCCTCTTCGTCGCCGTCCACGATCAGCCGTACTTTCCGTTCCCCCGCTTCGAGTCGCACTTCAAACGTCTGCGAGCCATCACTCAGCAACCACGACATCGTGCCGCGACCACTGTGCAGTTCGACTCGCATCGCGAGCATCACGTCGCGGACTCGATACCGCTGATTCGGTTCCGTCAGCCCGTTGTAGGCATACACATCTGTCGGCCAGAGCTGCGCAGGTTCGGCTGCGGACTCCTTCTGCGATCGCGAGGCCGGCCGCTTCGCTGCATCGCCGGTGTACGTCACCCAACGAATTCCATTTATATCCGAACCGATGTCGGTGTCGTTCGCCAATGGGCGACCTGTGGCCTTTTCAGCGGTCACTGATGAAGAGCGTCCGCCGGTGCATTCCAGATGATCGACGTGCCTCGTCCATTCCGGTGATAACTTCCATCGCCACTCGCCGTCCTCGGAGGGCCGATGCTGATCCGAGCAGATCACCAGGCGCGTACTCCGTTGCTCGGCCAGATTCTTGCGAGCCAACTCGCCATTGATCCAAACGTCTCCCGCGCGGACTTGAATCGCTTCGCCCGGCAGACCGAGGACTCGCTTCACATACGCTTGAGTCGGATGGCTGGGATTCTGAAAGACGACAACCTCCCAACGTTTGGGACGGCGGAACAGATACGCGAACTTCTGGACTAACAACTGGTCCCCTTCGTTGCGCGGAACGTGAGTGAGATCAATCTGCGTCTGTCCGCAGTTGGGGCAATCGACTGGGCCGTTCGTCTCGTGAGCGTCATCGACGGGCACTCCGACCGCGAACGGAAGACGGCATTCCGGGCAGACGACTTGCTTGTGATACCCCAACAAATAGGGAGCCATCGAGCCGGTCGAAATAATGTAACCTTCGACCGCGAACGATCGGACCAGCAACACCGCCAACGCCAGTGAAGCGAGCGATTCAACGATGTACCGCAGACTGCTTTCGTGGCGCGAGGTCGCGGATTCAGTTTGTCGAACGTCGGCAGGCATGGCCGGGAGTTGTAGCCTGCCGCACGCAACTGGCCAAAGAGGAAGTCGGTGACGGTGCGTAGGACGGCCTTCCCAGGCCGTCGTATGGCTTGGTGACTTTACGACGGCCTAGGAAGGCCGTCCTACGTCAGTCGGATTTCACGAGGGCTGACGCTTCCATCAACTCCGGTTACGCTCCGCCATCATGAATTTTGCACTGCTGGGGGACGATGCTGCTGCGGTCCCGTTGATTCAAGCGGCTCTGGCGTCCGGGCAGCGTTTCGTTCGAGCGGCTCTGGCCGATCGACTGCTCGACTCGAACACCTCAATCGCCACGATCCCTCGCTGCACTTGGGAAGATTTGCTGGTCGACAACAACGTCGAAGTGGTCCTCGTTGCTGGAGACAGCGATGACGTGCAGGCCGCCGCCAAACAATTGGCCTCAGTGGGCAAACCGCTGTTGATCGTTCCGCGACTCGGATTCGGAGCCGCCTGTGCCTACGAGTTGTCACTGATCCGTGACGACTCGCATGTCACGCTGATGCCGGTTTTCTTATTACGTTTTGATCACGAACTTCTCTCGCTGTCGCAGCGTCTTGCGAATCGCGAGCACGGAGCAATCCGCCGGCTGCAAGTCGATCGAGAGTTGCCGTCGACGTCGCCCAATTCGTCGCTGACCGAGACCGAAATCAACGCCGCATCGATCGACGACATCGACCTCCTGCAATGGTTGGGAGGTCGCTACGACCAAGTCACCGCCCTTCGTTCCGGACAAACGGAGCAAGGTTGCTCGCAAGCGACGTTGACTCTTGCCGGAGCTGGCCTGCCCGATGCCACCTGGACCGTGCGCCGCGGCTCGGTCGATGTGTGGCGTCTCACCGTTGAGACCGAGCATGGACCGATCACGCTGGAACGCTCTGCAAATGCGAGTTCGTCATCCGCACTGATCGCCGCGTTCGTTGCGGGAAATGCACCGCACGCGCCCGATTGGTCGGATGCCGTGCGCGTCTTCGATGTGCTGGACGCGGCCAAGCGCTCGCTACGACGGCGACGGACGATCGACTTGCACTTTGAGACCCTCTCGGAACGGCAACAGTTCAAGACGCAGATGACCGCGATCGGTTGTGGAATGCTGATGCTGACTCTGGTCTTGATGTTGGCGCTGCTGGGTCTCGGATCGCTGCTGGAATCGCGCGACCGAGCCGTCCGCGATGCCGAAGCCGCCGGCTTGTTCTTGAATGAGTCCGACTTCGACACTCAGACGACTTCCTTGACCGCCGCTGCGGAATCGCGACTGGACAACATGGCCGAGCGACTCAAGGAGGAGCCGCGATCCGCGTATCTCGAACCGTCGAGCACTCCGCCGAATCCCGAACTCGATCAACTTCGCCGAGCGAAAATTGCCGAGCGTCTCGCGAACCTCGGCGTCGAGGCCGCGAATCACCGTACGTTGCTTGCCGCCGCACAGAGCACCGGTTGGGACACGCTGATGCGCATCTTGCGACTCGCGTGGCTCGCACCTCTGTTGTTGTTTCTTTTGTTGCAAGGTTTGATCGCGGTCGCGAAACCCGGAAGCAAAGGACGCGGAACGAGGACTGAGGCATGAGGAACAAGAAACAAAAAGAGCGGCCTCCCTCCGATCCTCTCGAGGCACCTTCAAGAAACATCGGTGCCATCAACCGACCGCTGGGGCCTCTTCCGAATTGGACGACACGCTGGGTCGTCTTTGGTGTGCTCTCGTTACCGGCACTGATCTTTCCGCAGATACCGTGGTATCTCAAGCCGCTGGCTTTGGCGACGATGGCGGCGTTGGTTGGCAGCGCTCGCGAGTCGTACGTCGATGGGACGGAGTTGGTGACTCGCATCTTCGTCGCGTTCATGCCGTTGAAGCCGCAGCGCTGCAAATTGAAGTTCATTGTTCTGATTGAAGCCGAAAACCGGAAAGGGATCGGAGCCGTCGATTGGATTTTCTTCCTCGGCTTCAACTGGATTATGGACCACATCATGCAATGGATCTGGCCCTGGATGGCCGGCGAACTGGAACTGTGGGTCGTGACTGCTCGCGACAAAAAGATGTTGGCCTGGCGAGGCAACGGAGACAATGCGTTTCAATCAAACCTCGCGACATTGACCTCCGCAACCGGAGCGTCCGTCAAGCGACAGTGACGGCATTGAACTCAGGCACATCGGGAATCTCCCGATGGCAGCCCAGAAAGAGATCCAGAGTCCGCGTGTCGCCAAATCAAACGAGACATCGCGTGTGGCCATGACTGATACGCATTCCGAAAATTAGCCGCGCGGCGCTAGCCCCGGTTTTTGCGGCACGAACCGGGGC
>JAYVQJ010001169.1:0-3517 GCA_043777235.1 Planctomycetia bacterium | reverse complement strand
CGCGACCAGTCCGCCGTCGGCATCCGTCGCGCCGAGCACGCTGCCGCCGGGGACGCCGGCTCCGGCCAGGATCGCGAAGCCGGTGTTTGACCAGTGATCGCGGCCGCTCGCGCTGTTGATCTTCGGTGTCCGACCGAAGTCGGTCAGCCAGCAAACGAGCGTCTTGGCGAGCAGTCCTTGTTCTTCGAGGTCCGCCAACAGCGCGGGCAGAGCTTGATCGACCGGCGGAATTTTGTGGTCCTTGAGCGATTTGAAATTGTCCGCGTGAGTGTCCCAGCCACCGTCAGTGACGGTGACGAAGCGAACGCCGGATTGCACCAGTCGTCGAGCCAGCAGACAGCTTTGACCAAAACGATTGCGGCCGTATCGGTCGCGCAGCTTCGGATCTTCGACCTGCATGTCGAAGGCCTTTTTGGTTTCCGGCGCGGTGATCATGTTGAGCGCGGTCTTGAAGTGCTCGTCGAGCGCAGCGAAGCGCTCCGGCTGGACATCGGCCTTCTTCTGCAAGGCATCAACGGTGTTGAGCATCTCGCGGCGGCGATCGACTCGCGCCATCGTGATTCCCTGCGGCGGGGTGATGTCGCGAACGGTGAAGTTCTCTTGATTTGGATCGGACATCATCTCGAACGGGTTGTGAGCGATCCCCAGGATGCCAGCGGTGCCTCCACCAAAGCGGTGATCGAGGTTGTTGCCCAGTTGTACGAATGGCGGCAACACCGACTTGAATCCGTGTTGATAGCTGACGACCGAGCCGTAAGTCGGGTACGTCATCGCCGGATTGAACTTTCGGCCGGACATCACCCATTGATCCGCTGTGCCGTGACTGCCGTTGAGCGGATTCCAACCTCGCAGCAAACCGTAACGTCCCAACTCGCGAGCCATGTTCGGCAGGATCTCGGTGAACTGCACGCCGGGAACCGCCGTGTCGATGACGCTGAACTCACCCTTCACACTGACCGGAGCATCCGGCTTTGGATCGAATGTGTCGTGATGTGAAGTTCCCCCTTGAGTCCAAATCAAAATGCAGTTCACATCGCTGCCGGACGAACTGCTGCTCTTGGCCGAGGCTTGCTTCGCGGCCAATGCCATCGGCAACGAGACTCCCAATCCCGCCAACGAACCAACTTGCAAGAAGCCTCGGCGAGAAACACGTTGACAATCGCGAACAGAGCCAGTGAGAACATTCAGCATGGCATGATCTCCGTGGGCGGGATCGGTGGGGCGGGACAGCTCAAACGCACGCAGGCAAACGAACTGTTTGGAGGGGCGACACTATGCCCGACCAGCAATCTGAAATCAACAGGTGCTTATGCTGGCCGGACAAATTATGCTATCGGCCAATCCCGCCGATGACGTGAAACTTGATACCGTCTCCCCCGCCGAATCGTCCTACCGAACCGTCTTACGGCTCATCGAGCCAACAGACTTTCATCCCCTCCGAATCTGAAACACAGGAGGTTTATCCATGAACCGACTTTGGCTTGTGGTAATTGTTGTTGCAGTCAGTTGGGCTGTCTTCGATCGAGCCGCGCTCGCTGATGGACCAACCTCGTTTGTCGTGACACCGGCTGAAGTCAAACTCTCTGGCAATCTCGCTCGCGCGCAGTTGGTCGTGACGCGAGCAGATGCGACTGGGCAGATCGGTGAGCGATCGGACGACCTGACTCACGGTACGGCGTTTCAATCGAGTGATGTGAATATCGTCGCCGTGGACTCGCGCGGGCAGTTGCTGGCGAAGGGAAATGGTTCGGCCAAGGTCAGCATCAAAGTCGGAGACGTGACGAAAGAGATCGCCGTCACGGTCGAGAAAGTCGAGCCGGTTGCGAAGGTCGGGTATCTCGACACGGTCACGCCGATTCTGAACAAGGCGGGATGCAGCATGGGAGCATGCCATGCGGCTCAGTACGGACAAGGCGGGTTCAAGCTGTCGGTGTTTGGCAGTGAACTCGATCAGGACCGCGAGGCGATCGTGCGCGATCGTGCTCAGCGGAGGCTGAGCTTCGTCGAGCCGGGTGAGAGCTTGTTTCTCAAGAAGCCGACAATGCAGGTACCTCATGGCGGCGGCAAGCGGATCGTAGCAAACTCGGTTGATTACGAATTGCTCAAGGCCTGGATCGCAGGCGGAGCACCCGCGCCGGACGCGAAAGCTCCGCAGGTCACGAAGGTCAGCGTCTTTCCGGCGAAGCGAGTCGGCGGCATCGGGCTGAAGCAGCAGCTTCGGGTCGAGGCGACGTACTCGGACGGCGCGACGCGCGATGTGACGGCATGGGCGAAGTACGACTCGATGGATGACGGCATGTTGGTGGTCAACAGCGACGGGCTGGTGACGGTCACGGGGCAAGGACAAGCTCCGGTGATGGTTCGCTTCGAGGGGCAGGCGGAGATTTCTCTGTACGTCATCCCGTATCGCGAAGCCATCGAGCTCACCGGCTGGCAGAACAACAACTTCATCGACGAATTGGCTTCCGCGAAATTCAAGGAACTCGGCATCGACCCGTCGCCGCTGTGTGACGACGCAACGTTCATCCGCCGAGCATTCCTCGACGCGATCGGTCAAGTGCCGACCGTCGAAGAGACCACCGCATTCGTTGCCGACACCGATGCGGCGAAGCGGACGAAACTCATCGACCGGCTGCTGGGACTGACCGGCGATTCAAAGCTCGACATTTACAACGATGCGTACTCGGCGTGGTGGACGCTGAAGTGGTCGGACTTGCTGCGAAACACTTCCAGCCGCGCTGAGCAAGGGATGTGGGCGATGCACAACTGGCTGCGCACCGCCTTCCGCGAGAACTGGGGCTACGACCGGATGGTCCGCGAGTTAGTCACGGCGAAGGGATCAGTCTTCAGCAACGGGCCGGCCAATTACTTCAACATCAACAACAATCCAACTGAGGCGACGGAAACGACCGTGCAATTGTTTCTCGGCGTGCGGATGGAATGCGCCAAGTGCCACCATCACCCGTTCGAGAAATACGGCCAAGGAGATTACTACGGCTTCGCAGCGTTCTTCTCGCGAGTCAGCAACAAAGGCAGCGAAGAGTTCGGTGCATTCGGTGGTGAGTCGGTCGTCATCGTTCGCAACGCGGGCGAAGTGAGTCATCCGAAAACCGGCAAAGTGCTGAAGCCGACACCGCTCGAAGGTGAGCCGGTCGATCATCCGCTCGACCGCCGCATCGCGCTGGCGGACTGGATGACGTCGAAGGACAACGGGATGTTCGCCCGTTCGATCGTGAACCGCTACATGGGGTATTTGCTCGGCCGCGGTCTCGTCGATCCGGTCGATGACATGCGTTCGACAAACCCGCCGACGAATCCGCCGCTGATGGACGCCCTCGCGAAACACTTCTCCGAGTCGGGCTTCAACCTCAAGCAGTTGATGCGAACGATCATGACCTCGCGGCTGTATCAGCTCGATTCGCAGCCGACCGCGACGAACGCCAGCGACCGCCGCTTCTACGCCTACTACCGAGTCAAACGCCTCTCGGCCGAAGCGCTGCTCGACGCGATCGACCGC
>JAYVQJ010001168.1:0-3531 GCA_043777235.1 Planctomycetia bacterium | reverse complement strand
GACGATCATCCGATCGGTCGATTGCAAACAAAGCAATCACACGCCGATCACGATGCAAGCCGGCAACCCGTTGGCTCGGCGGTTGGACAAGGTCAGGGACGGCGACGGCTATCCGTCGATGGGTTCGGTAGTCGCGAAGTTTCGTGGCTCGAATGACCCGCGCATGCCGGCATTCGTTGGGCTGGCTCCGAGTTGGAAAGCGGACGTGTGGGAGTCGGGGCACATGGGTTCGCAGTTCGCTCCGGTGGACGGCGGTGAATTGGCCGGGCGGATCGCTCTGCCGCAGGGGATTCAGTTGGATCGGCTCGGCAACCGCGATGAATTGCGGCGGCAATTCGATCAACTGCTGCGAGACCGCGAACGCACCGAAACGATGGCGAACGCCGATCGCTACACGGCTCAGGCGATGGACCTCGTCACCTCAGGTCACGCGGCGAAAGCGTTTGACTTGAGCCAAGAAAAAGATTCGGTGCGTGATGCCTACGGCCGCGACTCGATCGGCGAAAAGGCGTTGCTCGCCCGACGACTCGTCGAAGCTGGCGTGACGTATGTGTTGGTCAGCGCGCGATGGGGCTACTTCGACAACCACGGCGACAACGTTCCGCCGTGGGGCGGCATCGAGAAGGGACTCGGCCCGATTCTGCCGACGGTCGATCGCACAATTGCCAAGTTGGTAACGGACCTTGAAGAGCGAGGCCGACTCGACAGCACGCTGGTGATGGTGATGGGCGAATTCGGCCGCGGCCCGATCATGACGAAAGACGCTGGCCGAGATCACTGGCTCAACTGCATGAGCATGCTTCTCGCCGGTGGTGGATTGAAACACGGCCAAGTCATCGGCAGCACCGACTCGCGCGGCTACGACATCAAGGATCGCCCGGTACGTCCTCAAGATCTCGCAGCGACGGTCTTCAAGTACGCCGGCATCGACCTCGCATCACACTGGGTCAATCCGCAAGGCCGTCCGATCCCCATCGTGACCGAAGGCGGACAGGCGATCTCGGAGTTGATTTGATTTTGTCTCGTCGTCCGTTTGAATTCTCGCCAGGCGTTGATCGAGCCGAACACGTTTTGAGTCCCGCGAGGGACGGATCGAAAATAGCCCAGCACTTGAGTGCTGGGTACGACGAGCAAACGACTACAAAGTCCCGCCAGGGACGACAGACATTCGTGTCGTCTGCCGTCCCTAACGGGACTCAAAAGAAAAAGATCGACCATCATCCCAGCACTCAAGTGCTGGGCTATTTTCGGGTGTCCCTATCGGGACAAAATCAGATTTGCGCAGATTAAGTCGCAATTCCTGAGGGTCAATCGGATGAATCTTGCATACCGTTTCGTCGTCACCGCGATTGCTGTCTTGGGTATTACCACGACCGCGTCCGCTCAAACTGCGTTTCCGATGTTGATGAGCCTCAAGCCGGTGGCTGTGCAGGTCGGCACGACCAGCGAGATCACGGTCAATTCGCGGTACTCGATGCACAACGCGGAGAGCGTGTTGGTGACGGGTGGCGGCGTGCTTGGCGAAGTCGTGCCGCCGGAAATGAAGAAGGACGATAAGGCACCGAACGTAACGGCGCTCAAGGTCAAGCTGACCGTCGCGGCCGATGCCCTGCCGGGAGTTCGAGATATACGAGTTCTCACGCCGCAGGGAGTCAGCACCGTCGCGCAGTTGGTCGTTGTCGAAGACCCGGTGATTGTCGAGCAGGCCAAGAACGACACGGCGGCCGAAGCTCAGCCGATCACATTGCCGGCGACGGTTTGCGGCTGCATCGAGAAAGCCGAGGATGTTGATTTCTTCAAATTCAAAATCGACGCACCAACGTCGTTCGTTTTTCATGTGCGATCGCAGCGATTGCAGGATCGGATTCATGACTTACAGGCCCACAGCGATCCGATCCTGACGATCCGCAACGCTCAGGGTTCGACGATCGCGGCAGCCGACAATGTCTTTCAAGGCGACCCATTCTTGTGCCATCGCTTCGAGCAACCGGGCGAGTACCTGCTGGAGATTCGCGACGTCCGTTACACCGGCAATCAATACTGGGAGTACGCCGTCGAGATTCATTCGCGTCCGTTCGTGCGCAGCGTCTTCCCGCTGACGGTCACGGCTGGGAAAGAGGCGAAGCTCACTGCGATTGGCTCGCAACTTCCGGCTGATCCCGCTGTGACCTTCACTCCGTCGAGCGATCTTCCGAACGGAATCCAACGCATCCGATTGCCGTTCGCTGATCGACCGAGCAATCCTGTCGCGGTCTATTCGACGTCATTGCCGACGATCACTGAAACGGCGGATGACAACAACGACGCCGTCAAAGTGCTCGCCGCGCCGACTTCGCCGATGATCGTTCCGTGTGTCATCAACGGTCGCATCGAGACTCCCGGCGACGTCGATTGCTTTGTCTTCGAGGCCAAGAAGGACGACAAACTTTCGTTCGAGGTCAAAGCTCGGCGGCTGCAATCGGAACTCGATTCGACGATCCGCATCGTCAACGATAAAGGGGCGACGCTGGCGGAGAACGACGACTTGCGCGTCGGAATCCGAGGCTCTCAGGATTCGTGGATCGAAACGTGGACGGCTCCGGACGACGGAAAATACGCGATCGAAATCCGCGACATGCACCTCCGCGGCGGCGAGAACTTTCTTTACGCCATTGAGGTCACGCACGCTCGGCCGTACTTCAATTTGTTTGCCGACACCGACAAGACAAATCTGTCGCCGGGCGTGAACGGTGTCCTGTGGGTAAAGGTCGCGAGAAAGAACGGATTCACCGGCGCGGTCCAGTTGCACGTTGATGGATTGCCGAGCGGAATCACCGCCGAGTGTGGCCGCATCCTGCCCGACAAAGGGAACGACGGCTGCATCGTTTTCAAAGCGACACTAGAAGCGGGCCGAGTGGTTACCCCGATCATCATTCGCGGCACCGCCCTTCACGCTCAAGCCGACGGTCAGATGACCGAACTGGCGGCGACCGCGATCCCGTACCAGGAAATCTACAACCCCGGCGGCGGACGAAATCATTGGCCCGTCGATCAACACGTCCTCGCCGTCGTTCCACCGCACGATATCCGCGCCATCAAGCTCAGCAAGACCGACATCACTCTCAAGCCAGGCGAGTCGCAGACGATCGACGTGACGATCGACCGCGCTCCCGATTTCAAAGCCAACATCTCACTCGATGTGACGATGACGCACCTCGCCCTCTTCGCCGACACGTTGCCTCCCGGCGTGACGCTCGACGGCAACAAGAGCAAGACGCTGCTCAGCAACGGGGCCACTCAAGGGACGATCACGTTGATCGCCTCGAAAGACGCCGCGCCGATCGATCGGCAACTGATCGGGCTGACGGCGAACATCTCGCTGAACTTCGTCGTGAAAACGACGTTCGCCGCAGACCCAGTCTTCGTGACCGTCGCCAAGCCGTAACAGCGATTGCCACACGAACAATTGCCCGGCCACGGTTAGCTAATGTTTCCAAAGTAGAGTGGGTCGAGTCATCGAGACCCACCGGGTAGCGCCGATGGTGGGTCTCG
>JAYVQJ010001167.1:0-3535 GCA_043777235.1 Planctomycetia bacterium | reverse complement strand
CGCCGCATCGGCGAAGTCGCGAAGCTCTTCGCGGACGCTGGCGTCATCACGGCGACCGCATTCATCTCGCCGTACCTCGCTGACCGCGACAAAGTCCGAGCCTTGATGGGACAAGGCGGGTTCATCGAAGTCTATGTCAACGCTTCACTGGAGACGTGCGAAGCTCGCGATCCCAAAGGCTTGTACAAGAAGGCTCGCGCGGGCGAGATCAAGAGCTTCACCGGCATCTCCGATCCGTATGAAGCTCCGGTGAATCCGGAACTCGTACTGGATTCGAACACCAAGGGGATCGACGAACTGTCGAACGAAGTGATCGCGTACCTGAAGTCGAAGGGGTATCTCTCGTAGACCAATCCACTCCAAAGCAACCCGAAGCGTCAGCGAGGGCGAGTAACCCGAAGTGTGGGCGAGGGCGAGTGCCATGCACCCCTCGCTGACGCTTCGGGTTAGTCTTTTTCAACTCGCCAGCAACTGCTGCTCGAGAGTTTGCAGTAGTTCGCCAGCCGACCATTGCCGAGCAGCAATCGTGAACGGCGTGTCGTCGGCCAGCCAGGTTTGGACTTGTCGTTCGGCGGAGATCACCGTGCTGTGATTCCGGCCACCGAAGAATTCGCCAATTTCGCTGTACGCGGCTTGCGTCAGCTTGCGAGCCAGAAACATCGCCAACATGCGCGGCTGCGAAACGTTTCTGGCGCGGCTGCTCGAACGCAATTCCTCCGGGATCATTCGGAACAAATCGCAAACAACTCGTTCGACGTCCGCCAGTCGCACGATCCGCACGCAGTCGCGTTGCAAGTCGGCAAGAATCTGCCGAGCGGTCGCTGCATTCATTCGCTGACGATTCAGCGAGAAATGTGCTTCGAGGCAATTCAACGCCCCTTCCAACTCGCGCACGTTGTTGCGGAACCATTGAGCGACCAGCGCGATCGCATCCGGCGTGAGTTCCAACGCTCGCTGCGTCAGCTTGTGCTGCACGATTCGCGTCCGTGTGTCGAGATCGGGAACTTCCAGCCGACAGACGAGTCCCGAAACAAACCGCGTGGAAAGCTCCTCGCTGGTCTGCGACAGCAATCGCGGATGTCGATCTGCGGATACGATCAATTGCTTGCCGAGACTTTCGAGCGTTTTGACCGTGTGCAGAAACTCTTCCTGAATGACTCGCTTGCCATCGAGGAAATCGACGTCATCCACGAGCAGTACATCGACGCCACGAAAGCGTTGCCGAAAACTCGGCAGCGTGTGCGAGCGGAGCGCGTGCGTGAAGTAGTTCGCAAACTGCTCGGACGTCAGGAAGACAATGTTCCAACTCGGAAAACGCCGCCGCAGTTCGCAATACAGTCCTTCCAGCAGATGCGTCTTGCCCAACCCGACACCGCCGAACAGATACAGCGGATTGAGCCGCTCACCCGGTGCTTCGCAGACCTGTCGAGCCGCCGTCATCGCCAGGTGATTGCACGAGCCGTCGACAAAATCTGAGAGAACTGAGAAACGTCGAGACGACGATCCCGGCGTTCGCGAAACGGACTCAGAGCGCACGGCAGGAAGAGCATCACCGACCGGAATCGCCAGCGAGGTCTTCGGAACAATCAACGTCGTCACCGGCAACTGAGCCTCCGCCCGCGACATCTCGCTGAGTGGCGTTGCGTCTGCGCCACTCGTGCTCGATGCGATGGACAGAGTCGGCTCTGCTGGCGATACGGCAATGGTGAGCGTGCCGTCGATCTCGAAGCGCACTCGCGCACCGAGACCGAGGACGCTTGTCGCGACCGAACTGATCGGTTCGCGAAACTGCCGCTGCAGCCACGTCGATAAGAACGGGCTGGCGACGCGCACGACCAGTTCGTCGTTGCGGATCGTCAGCGCGGTCTTGTCGCGGAACCAAAGCTGGTAGCTTTGTGGACCGATGATTGATCGCAGCAGCGATTCGAGCGCTGGCTGCTGGTTGGCAATTTGGGGATCGAAATCCGTTCGGTCAGCGGCCGGAGTCACCCCTACTCCGTTCCACATTGCCGTGTTGTCGAGAGACAACGAGGGCGCGACCATCACCAAATTGGTGGGCAGCATCTTGCAACCCCTCTGCGCGCACCGAGTCCGCAATGTGATCCATCGACACTCCCAAGCAGAGCGATCAGGCACTCCGTTACCGTGGCGTGGGATGGGCGGGCGGTTTTCGCGCAGTCTATTCGGAAGACAGTCAAAAGTAGCCGGCGTTCGCTGTTGGCACCACGACGTGTCGGCTGTCACTCACTCAGAGGGGCGGATGCTATCCACGCGAGGCGGAGTGTCAAACGAAAATCTCTTCGCTGATTCCGCCGTTGGCGAATGATCCTGGAAAAGTTGGCGAGTTTCTCGCGAGTTGTGTCGGTCAGAAATTTTGAACTTTTTTCAACGCGATTCGTCGCTGTGCATAACGTGTGGAGAGTTGAAAAATGCGAATGTGTAGACCCGCAGAGAAAAGTAGGCGAGTCACTCCGTGACTCGAACATTCCGGTCACGAAGTGACCGGTCTACTTTCGTGGCAATGTCGCATCAGACTGCATACTTTCCTCTGCGGGTCCACTTAGAAACGGACCTGTATTCTGGCTCGGCAGGTTCAACGATCGAACCCGCCGCCGCTGCTCTTTCCGCCGAAGAAACCACCGGCCGGTTCCTGAATGCGTGCGAGGTCGCCAAAACGCATCGAATCGCCGAGCCACGACAACGTCACTGTCCCAATCGGGCCGTGACGGTTCTTGGCGATGATGATGTCCGCCTCGCCTGGTCGATCCTCGGGGTCGTAGGCGGCAGGACGATGCAAGAACATGACGACGTCGGCGTCTTGCTCGATCGAGCCGCTCTCGCGAAGGTCGGCGAGTCGCGGCCGCTTATCCTCACGCAGCTCGACGCCGCGATTGAGCTGGGCCAAGGCGATGACCGGGATGTTCAATTCTTTCGACAGGTATTTCAGTCGCCGCGTGATGAGCGCGACTTGCTGCTCACGCGGAGACATCTTGTCTTCTGGCTCAATGAGCTGCAGATAGTCGATGATGATGATCGACAGCCCGAATCGACGCTGCAGCCGTCTCGCGACCGCACTGATCTGCGGCATTGACCGGCCCGGCTGATCGTCGATGAACATCGGCGTTTCGCTGAGCTGCGAGGCAGCATTCATCAATGCCTCGTGCTCGACTTCGTCCAACGTGCCGGCTCGCAGGCGATGGCCGTTGACCTTCGCACGAATGCACAGCAATCGCTCGGCCAATTCCAGTTTGGACATTTCGAGACTGAAGACCAAGCAGGGTTTCTTCGAGTCGGAAACCACCGACTCGGCGATGTTGCAAATCAGCGCGGTTTGTCCCATCGAAGGCCGTGCCGCCAGGATGATCAACTCAGAACCTTGAAAACCGTTGAGCTGCGTGTCGAGATCGGCGAACCCGGAAGCCAGTCCGCTGATCGAGCCTCCGAGTTCCATGCGCGCTCGGATGCGATCGAACGCATCAATCAGGATGTCGTGCAGCGCCAGCTTCTCGACCTTCTCCTGATTTTCGAGGATGCC
>JAYVQJ010001166.1:0-3539 GCA_043777235.1 Planctomycetia bacterium | reverse complement strand
CACGCGGAGCGATGACGGCTACTTTCTCGTGGCAGCAACCATCTTTGCCGCGAAGTCACCGACATCACGCAGGACTTCGGCGGTCGATCCAGGATTGTTCGTCAACCGTTCGAGTTGTCGCACGATCGCGGAGCCCACGATCACCCCGTCGGCCAAGCCACGCAACACAGCGACTTGTTCAGGCTTGCTGATTCCGAAGCCGACTGCCAGCGGCAGATTCGTTTTGCCGCGCAGGCGTCTGAGTTGGCCAGAGAGTTCTTCCGGCAACTGGTCGCGAGCTCCGGTCGTACCAGCGATCGAGATGCAGTACACGAACCCGCTGCCGGTCTGCACGATGCGGTCCTCGCGGATCGGATTCGTCGTCGGAGCGACCAACTGAATGGCATCGAGTCCGGCATCTCGAATGATTCGCGCAAAGTCGCTCGCTTCGTCGGCGGGAAGGTCCGGGATGATGAGGCCGGAGAATCCCGACTCTTTAGCTCGCTGAACGAAGGTGGCTGGTCCGAGCCGGAAGACAATCGCGTAGCTCACCATCGCGACCAACGGCGGGAGCTTGTCACCGTCGGGACCGCTCGTCAGTTGTTGGATACCGGTGAAGATGTCGTTGACGTGCAGGCCGCGAGACAACGCTCGCGTGTAGCTGGCTTGGATCACCGGGCCGTCCGCAATCGGGTCGCTGTATGGGAAGCCGACTTCGATCAGATCGACGCCTCGGCTGGCGAGTTCACGGATCAGCGCAATCGACGTCGCAACATCGGGGTCACCGACGGTCACAAACGGCATGAAGGCCATGTGGCCTTGAGCTTTCAAAGCGGCGAACGTGGCGGCGATGCGAGTTGGTGTGGTCATGCTGTGCTAGGCACCCGCCTTGCCGACTTCCATGACGCTCAGCAGGCCACCGATGGAAAAGACAAAATTCTTTTGATCGAGATGCTTGAAGTCGCCGCTCTGATCAATGTGCGAAAAGATAATCTCGGCTTCGGCGACCAGCCGCTCACCGACGTGGGCCGTGACTTCGACCGAGCCACCTTCCGCGCTGTCGTTCATCAGCTTGGCGGTGTACGTCAGCGTGTCGCCGGGAACGACGAAGCCGTGATAGACGACGTTCGGCACTTTGGCCAGGATGACGATGTGCTCGAAGTTGTTCTTCTCACCGAGCAGGATGCCGCCGGTTTGAGCCATGCCTTCGAGCATCAACGAACCAGGCATCACCGGGAAGCCGGGGAAGTGATCGTGCAAATGCTCTTCGGCCAAGGTGACGTTCTTGATCGCCTTGGCATACTGACCGCTCTGCATTTCGGTGAAGCGATCAATCCAGAACCAGCGCATGACAAACCTTTGGTGAGCGGAAGAGCCGCGTTCGTTTTCTGAAGTCGAACTCGCGAACGACAGCGGCTCCGCCGCAAATGGAAAGCGGCGATCAATCGCCGCACTCCAAAATCCAAAATTAGCCCAGCTTGTTCTGCACGAACTTCACGAGCATCTGGACGGTGAACATGTCCTTGATGTTCTCGACCTTCGGATCTTTGGCGAAGGTGTCGATGTCGATGTGCGGAACCTTCGTGCGCAGAGCCGCGATGCCTTCTGCGGTGACGAGTCCATCTTTGACCCAACCGGCATCGGCGGAGGCGAGGTCTTCCGGGAACAGCTCGCCGCGCGGGATCTTGATGCTGAAGTTTTTCTCCAGCCGGAACACGATGTCGAGGAAGTCGATCGACTCGGCCCCGAGATCGGCCTCCAGGCGTGATGCGAGCGTGACTTCGTCGTCATCGACTCCCAGCGCGTCAACCAGGGTGCTACGGACCTTTGTGAAGATTTCGTCGGACGTCATTCCAACCTCTCTTGGCTTGCCGCGCGGCAGACACGTTTCCAGCCTGCCTGCCGCTCGTTCCAGCCGAATCATTGCTCGCAATTCGTCACAGTTACCGGCCTCGCGAGCCGACCGGCAACCAACCCACTATGAATCAAGAACCTCGGCTTCCCAGAAAGCCGGGGTTCTGGACACGCACATCACATTCCCGCACCGAGAGTCAATCCGCCATCAATCGTCACCACATTGCCTGTGACATAAGACGCTCCGTCACTGGCGAGATACATCACAGCCGCCGCGATATCTTCGGGATTGCCGAGCCGTCGCAGCGGGATTTGTTTCTTGATCGTGTCTTCCGCCGCGTTGCGGATCGCTTCGGTCATGTCAGTCGAGATGAACCCCGGTGCGATCGCGTTGACGGTGATCCCGCGACGACCGACTTCGTTGGCCAAGCAGCGAGTAAACCCCTCGATGCCACCCTTGCTGGCCGCGTAGTTCGATTGACCCGCGTTGCCGAAGTTTGCCGCCACGCTCGAGATGTTGATAATCCGTCCGGCGCGAGCCGACATCATCGGCCGAGTCACTGCCTGGCAATAATTGAAGACGCTGTTGAGATTTGTGTTAATGACCGCCAACCAGTTCTCGGCCGTCATCGTGGCAAGCAGCCCGTCCTTAATGATTCCGGCATTATTGACCAGCACATAAATGCCGCCCCACTTTTCGCAGAGTTCTTCGACGATGCGGTCGGCGTCTGGCTTGCTGCTGACGTCTGCTTGGTAGCCGACGACTTCATGTCCTTCGGTCTTCAATTCGGAAATCAGAGCCTCGGCAGCGGCGGAATTCGAGTGATAAACGAAGGCGACCTTCGCTCCGGCTCGCGCGAGCGCTTGCACGATCGCCCTACCGATGCCACGGCTGCCACCCGTTACCAACGCTACTTTGCCAGACAGACTCATGTTGAACCTCGATACGACACCGGAGTAACTGGTTTCTTTTCGGCCTCTTTGGCAATCGGCTTGAGGCCGATCAGGTTAAAGGCCCGCTCCAAATCTGAGCAAACTGCTCTCTGAGCCGAGCGATTAACAGATCATCAGTCTTGGCCAAGTTCGGATTGCGATCGCGCAAGTTGATTCGCTGCAAGATGATCCTGGCACTGACCGCCGATTGACCATCAACAGTTCCTTCGCATTTGAAGGTGCAATCCGTTTCCTCCAATTTGTGGATCGTCGAGTTCACCGTCAGCGTCTTGCCGGGGGTCACGAAGTTATTGAACTTCAGGGCCTTGGCCTGCTTGAGCGTGATCGTGCTGAAGCGAAAATCTTCCGTGTGCCGCAGCAACCAAGCGCTGGCCTGCACCAGCGACTCGACCATCATCACTCCTGGCAGAACTGGAAAGCCTGGGAAGTGGTCTTGAAGGTATTCTTCGGCGAGCGACACGTTCTTGACGGTCGTGATCGACTTCCCCGCTTCCAGAGCGATGATGCGATCGACCAAAGAGAATTTCATAAAGCCACCGTACCGGACCAAATCCGCCAGAATCGAAGGGGGCGGAGTATATTGGTCGCGGAAGAGTGCCTCAAGCGTCGTTCCAGCCTCAAGCACGGCTGGCTAATTTGTCGCGTTAGGAAAACTGTAGCCCGACCCCTTGTGGGTCGGAGGACTCAATGATTCTGCTGAATTGCCACGAAGTCAAAATCCTCCGACCCACAAGGGGTCGGACTACAGACTT
>JAYVQJ010001165.1:0-14007 GCA_043777235.1 Planctomycetia bacterium | reverse complement strand
CGGAGAGGGGGGGATTCGAACCCCCGGTAGGATTAAAACCCTACACCGATTTAGCAAACCGGCGCATTCGGCCACTCTGCCACCTCTCCGATCCGCGTGCGGACGGGCGGAACTATACTGGCCGCAAAAGGGAAAGCAACTTCGGAGATTCAGGCTTTGAGCGAGCCGCTCATAGCGACGTTTTCTCACCTCTCCGTCGATGACGAACTGTTGCGAGACGGATGACGCGGACCGAACTCGACATACGGGCGGCCGAGCCAACGTTTGATGAGTATCAACTCGCCGGCGTCGTTTCCTTCGATCGCGTGGCCGATGAATTGCAGCAGATAGCCGATCACGAACGCGATCAGCGCCCACGACGGCGGGTACTGCTTGTGCCAAACGAGAAAATGGATCGGCAGCACGAACGTGACCGGCAGACCGATCACGTGAAAGGCCATGTTGCCGGGATGCAGGTGGCGTTCGCGATAGTTCTTGAGAAAGCGGCGCATGGTTTGTCGCGGTCCAGAATCCAAGTGTCATTGCGGAGGGATCGTAATGTCGTGACGCTCGGCTTGGAAATCGAATCGTTGTCGCGAGAGAATGTCGCGCAGGGCGACGAACGGAATCCAGCGAATCATTGAGGCACTGCGACACTGTGAGCAATTGGCTGCAACGCTGGTGGGAGTATTCGCTGGGCCTGCCGGTCGCAGAGCCGGGGCAAGTGTCGCGTTGGAGTTGGTCCATTCGACTTCCCTGGCCGACGTGGTTGCCGCCGGTGTTCGGTTGGTTGTTGGTGGCGGGATTGGTGCTGCTCATCATCGGCGTCTATCGCCGCGACGCGCGGACGTTGAGCATTCGGCAACAAGCGGTCCTCATCGGGCTGCGGAGCGTCACGATGTCGCTGGTCTTGGTGATGCTGGCTCAAATCAGTCTGTCGGTCGAGCGAGCGGGGTTGCCGTTGGTGGTCGTGTTAATCGATGACTCGGCGAGCATGGGGCTGCGTGATGCGTACTCAACCGACATCGAACGGCAGTTTATCGCGGCGTTGATCGGGTCAAACTCAACGAGCGGCTCGGCCGATGCTGAGCGATTTGAGTTGGCCCGGCGAATTCTTTCGCGAGACGACGGCCGCTGGATTCGAGAACTGCGACATCGGCACCGACTTCGCATCGAACGATTCTCGACCGAGGCGGTGTCCATCGGCGAGGACTTAGTGGATGACGAATCGGTCCGGCGCGTCATCTCTGATCTCTCCGTGCTGCAACCAACTGGCGAGGCGACTCGACCGGCGGAGGCGGTGCGGCAAGTGCTGAATCAAACGCGAGGGACACCGCCCGCCGCGATCGTTTTGCTCACAGACGGCATCGCTAGCAATGGCGACGCCGATCGGTTGAGTGCCGTCGTTCCGTTGGCGCTCGAGCGGCTAGTGCCGCTGTTCGTGATCGGCATTGGCAGCGATCAGCAAACTCGCGATGTGCAGTTGGCGGAGCTGACCGTCGACGAGGTCGCGTTCGTGAACGATCCGCTCGTGTTTTCCGTGAAGGTGAAAGCGTTTGGATTCGCGGGGCAGTCGGCCTCGTTGGAACTGCGCGAACGTGGCAGCGATCGAAGCCTCAAGCGGCGGTCGATTCAATTGCCGACCGATGGTCAGGCGGCAACAGTCGATCTGCTTTTCACTCCGACGCAGCCGGGAGATCACGAGTTTGAGTTGCTCATCACGCCACCACCGGGGGATGTGGACCGAGACAACAATCGGCTGACTCGATCGGTGCGCGTCCGTGAAGGGAAACTCAAAATCCTGTTGGCGGACGGACTGCCGCGCTGGGAGTTTCGCGAGTTGAAGAACATGCTCGAACGCGAACCGACCGTCGAGTTGCACACGTTGTTGCAGGAAGCGGACCTCGAATTTGCGTTGCAGGACGAGACGGCCAAGCCGTTGCAGGGCCGATTCCCGCTGAGTCGCGAGGCACTGTCCGCTTACGACGTTCTGTTGCTGGGTGATCTTGATCCCGGTGTGTTCTCTCCCGGCGTGCTCGAGCATGTGCGTGAATTCGTCCGTGAAGGTGGCGGACTGTTGCTCATGGCGGGACCGCAACACATGCCGTTGGGGTTTCGCGGCACGCCGCTCGAAACGCTGTTGCCGGTGGAGCTCGATACTGCCAGCGTTCCGCCCAGCGATGCGGACTTGCGTGAGCCGTTCCAACCGCACTGGACGGAAGCGGGGCGATTGAGCACGCCGTTGTTTCGACATCTGCAACTCGACGAGTTGGCGAATGACGGCGAATCGCTGACGAGCAACGGATCGCGCGACGTGTGGCGATCATTGCCCGGTCTGTTCTGGTTGTGCGAAGCCCCACGTCTGCGAGCCGGTGCAACGGTGCTGCTCGAACATCCGCAGCGGCGCGGTGAGAAGCAACCGCTGCCTGTCATCGCGCTGCAACGGTTCGGAGCGGGCAAAGTTTTGTTTCACGCGACCGATGAATTGTGGCGTTGGCGATTTCGCGACAACGAGCGGATCTATTCGCGGTACTGGATTCAGGCGTTGCGATTTCTCAGCCGGACGCAGAATCTCAGCGGAGCACGGGGTGTCGAGTTCACTGCCGACCGGCAGACGTACCAGCGCGGCGACGCAGTGAAGTTGCGAGTACAAGTGCTCGATGAACGGCAACTCCCGGCGAGCGGCTCGGCGACCGTGATGCTCGAACGGGCGGATGAACCACGTCGCACGATTCAACTCGCTCGCGCGGCCAACTCGATGAATCTCTTTGTCGCTGAACTGCGCGGCTTACGTGACGGACGTTATCACACTTGGCTCTCTGATCCGTCGTTTCCCGGTTCGCCTCCGACTGTCGACTTCGTGGTTGAAGCTCCGCAGCGCGAGCTGTTGCGCCGGCGTCTCGATCGAGCCGACCTCGAAGCCGCGACGCGCGCGACACACGGTCGTTACTTTCCAATCCACGAAGCCGACCGCGTCCCTGCCGAGATTCCTGCCGGACAACCGGTGCCGCTTTCCACCGCGACGATCATCCCGCTGTGGACTCGTTGGGAACTCTTGCTGCTCTTCGCATGTCTCCTCACGACAGAATGGCTATGCCGCCGTCGCTGGCGATTGGTATAAGGTTAGGGAATATGAGCCGTTTCAAAAAAATAACCCGAAGCGTGAGCGAGGCTCGATTCCATGTTGGATTTCCCGACTCCCTCGCTCACGCTTCGGGTTACTTTCCAGGCTCTGAAACCACTTCTAGCGAAAGCATCCCTTTCACCCTCAACCCCTAATCCCTCGCCATGAACCTGCTCGACCAATTGCGTGACCTGCATCGACGAGTCCGGCGGCTGTTGTGGCTGAGCGGGGTGAGTTGGGTCGCGGCTGGGTTGTTAGGCGGGTTGCTCCTCGCGGGGTTGGGCGATTGGCTGTTTCACTTCGATGATCATGCGGCGCGAGTGATCTTGCTGGCGGCGTTGTGCGCGGCGATTGGTTGGTTGGCGTGGCGACGATTGATCGCTCCGCTGCGGCGACCGCTGACGAATTTGGAACTCTCTGAGCATTTGGAAAAACAATTCCCGAAACTGCGCAGCCGATTGGCGACTGCGGTCGAGTTTCTCGAACGAGACTTCAGCCCTCACGTTGGCTCGCCGGAATTGCAGCAGCGATTGATCGAGCAGACGACGGCCGAAGTGCGGTCGCTGGATTTCGCCGATGTGCTCGATCAGCGTGAGGCTCGACGGGCCACGTTGTCGTTGGCGATCTTGTTCGGAATCGGATTGCTGTTGTTCGCGGTCAATTCAGCGGCGGCATCAACGGCGCTGCGGCGATTGCTGTGGCCGCTCAGCGATCAAGCGTGGCCGAAGTCGGTCGAGCTGCAATTGGTTCGAGGCGATTTCTCACCGGTCACAATATTGCCGGACAAACCGTTACGAACCGCGCAGGGGCAGCCGTTGGATTTGTTCGTGATCAATGCTCGCGGCCCGTTGCCTCAGCCGGTGTCGATTGAGTTTCGTCAACGAGGTCGCTCGGCGCAGTCGGAGCCACTGCGGACCACGACACTGCGAGATGCTGCCGATCAATCTCACGAGGTGGCTGCAATCCGATTGCCGACCGACGAAGGCTCGCTTGAGTTCCGTGCCGTCGGCGGCGACGACCGCGACATGCAATGGCACGAACTGCTCATCGTTCCGCCGCCCAAGTTGGAATCGTTCCGCGTCGAGGTGCTCCCGCCGAAGTACACCGGCGAGTTGTCAACCACGTTGCCTGAAGGAGCGACACAACTCCGAGCACTGGTTGGTTCGCAGTTGACGATCACCGCGAGAACAACGCGTTCGGTGAGTAATGCCACAGCAGATGCTGCCAGCATTCGCACGGGAGCTGGAGGTGTCAGCCAGGGACGCGCTCACGAAGTTTCGCTCGCGAAAAATAGTCGCGATTTGAAATGGCAATTCGTCGTTTCGCACCCTGGATCACTGACTCATCAGTTGTCGCTGACCGATCGTGACGGATTCCAAAATGCGTCGGCGCTTCGATTGGAAGTGGTCGGTATCGCTGATCTGCCGCCGGTCGTGGTGTTGGAGCAGCCAGCGACCGATCAGCTCGTGACGGCGAGCGCAACCGTGCGTCTATCGGCGACGGCGAAAGATGATCGACGATTGCGCGAGGTCGGCTTGGAGCACACCGCTCTTCGGACGCCTGCGGCTGAACCCGCTGTTGCCGGTGTCCAATCCAAGAATGCGGAAGAAGACTGGCAGGTTGAAAACCTGCCCGTCGAGGAGGGACGCGAAGCGAATCTGCGGGTCGATTGGCCATTGAGCAAACTGACTCCAGCGGTTGGCGACCGGATCGCGCTGCGTATTGTCGCGTCGGATCATTGCGATGTTGGCGAGCCGCGCGTTGGCCGAAGTGCGACGCGGACGTTGATCGTCGTCACGCCCGAAGAGAAATTGTCGGAGATCGCTCATCGGCTCGACCTGCTGCTGCACGATTTGGAAACGTTGGCCGCCAAGCAGTCACAGACGAAAGATCAAACGGAGTTGCTGTGCGTTCAAGCCGAGAAAGCGGGTGAGTTCCGTCCGCAAGATCGCGATCTGCTCAAGCGGGTCGAATTGGATCAGCGGCAAATTGGTTCGCGGCTGACGGGGCGAGGTGAAGGTGTCGTCGCTCGCGCTCGTGAACTGCTGACGCAGATCGAGGACAACCAATTGAATGACTCGGTCACACGCGAGCGGTTGACCCACATCGCAGTCGCGATCGAAGGTTTGAGCCGTCAGACGTTGCCGATGCTGGAAACCTCATTGAGCCGAATCGTGAAGGATGCGAGCGGGACTCCTCTGCCCGCCGGGTTGGTGGAAACGTTTCACGAGATCGCCGCTCGGCAGACAGAGGTGCTCGCGACGCTGACGGAATTGATTCGTGATTTGATCCAGTGGCGAGACCGGCGCGAGTTGGCTCGCGAGATCGGCGAACTCGCGGCAATTCAAGAGACGCTCAATCGTGACACATCGGAGTTGGCTCCGCAGACGTTGGGAAAGTCGGCGACGCAGTTGCCCAGCCAACAGCAAGCGGATCTCGCCAAGCTCGCGGATCGACAAGCGCGACAAGGCGAACGGATCGAGCAACTCACGCAGCGTCTGACGCAATCGTCCGCCGAGTTGAAGAGCGATCCATCGGATCGCGATTCCTCTCACCCGCAAGACAACAATGCGAACGAACTGGCAAAAGAACTCGATCAACTGGCGCTCGCGGCGAAGGCGCGTGAGGCCGCTCGTTCGGTCGCGGACAACAATCTCGGACAGGCCGGACGGACTCAGCAACAATTGGTCGACGAATTGAAGGCTCTTGCCGACAAGCTCGCACAGAAGCCGACGTCGAACTCTGAAGGTTCTGTTCGCGAGTTGCAGGAACTCGAAGGCCAAGTCGAATCGCTGACGCAGAAGCAACGGCAGTTACTCGAAGAGACTCGCGAGGCCGCATCGAAGTCAGGATCGCTCACGCCAGAACAACTCGCCGAACAATCGAAGACATTGCGCGACCGACAAGCCGACGCGAGAAAGTCAGCCGAAGAATTGGGTGCCAAGTTGAAAGAGACTCGCGCACCCGATTCGTTGGAGGCGATGCGTCGAGCCAGTCGGCACATGCAGCAAGCGGAATCGCAGCTCGCCGACAAGCAGCTCGATCGCGGAGCCGATGAAGAACAAGCGGCGCTCGACGATTTGGAACAGTCCCGCCGCGAACTCGCCGCCGCTCGCCGAGCCGCGCAGCAGGAACAACTCACCGAGAAAGCCAACGCCCTTGCCAATGCCGTGCGCGAATTGATCGCTCGGCAGAAGACAGTGGTTGAGGAAACAGAAACACTCTCGGTGGAACAGCAAAAGGCTGGCAAGTGGACTCGGCCGCTGTCGAAGGCCGCGTTGAATCTCGGCGAGGCTGAACAGGAACTCGCCGACGGTACGAGCGAACTGTCGAAAGGGATGCAGGACATCGAAGCGGTTCGCCTCACGCTCGACCGCGCGACCAATGATCTCGCCGCCGCCGCGTCGCGAATTCGAGACAAACAACTTGATGAGGAAACCAATCATCTCGAACAGTCAGCACTGAAAGCATTGCAATCGTTGGCTGACGCAATGACTTCTCCGTCCGATCAATCAGCGGAAACGCAGGCCGCTCAGCAATCGGCCGACACTGACGCGAACGGTTCTGCGGAAGAACCCGTCCCTCCGATCGCGCAGTTGAAGTTGCTGCGGCAGCTTGAATCCGACATCAGCAATCGGACTCGATCGGCAGAGACTCGTACACCGAAGACTCTGCCGAGTGACGACGACGCTCAACGTCGCGAGACCGAAGTGCGTCAGCTCGCCGACGACCAGCAGGCCGTGCGTGAGGCGACATCGCGTCTGCTTGAACGAGTACCCGCCGCTGACTCGAACGAGGACCCCGCGACGCCAGCTTCGGACGAATCCGCTCCGCGTGAAGCGGCACTCGCGGCGATGCAGCAATCCTTCGACCAACTTCGCGCGGCGCAGATCGGCAAGCCAACTCAGATCGCTCAACAGACGGCGGTCGAATCACTCGACACCTTGCTGAAGCAGTGGCAACAACGAGCAGGTAAGCAGCCATCGCTGGCACGCTCCGGTCAAAAAAGTCCGAACTCAGACAAGACGCCGAACCAAGACTCGTCGACGTCCGACGGCACCGGCGGAAAACCGACCGGCCGCGATTCCGCGCAGGCTCGCAACTCGTCCGACCGCGATCGCACCGGAGCTGACGCCGAAGGTGATCTCCGCCGACAGCGTCAACTGCGCGAAGCGGTTTGGGGACACCTTCCTCCGGCACTGCGAGAAAAGATGCTCAACCTTCCGCACGACAAAACGCTACCGAAGTACTCCGAGCACATCCGCCGTTATTACGAAGCTCTGGCTGAGCAGGATTGAATGCGGCAAGCGGCCAGAACAATGTTTCGCGATTCCATCGAGATACGTAGTTCGACTGTCTGAGTTCGTGAAAAGTAGGGTGGGACAGGCCCGCTTCGGGCGCAGGCCCACCATGAAACTGCGTTGAAACGTGATGGTGGGCCTGCGCGGCGAAACGCCGCTGGTCCCACCCTACGAGAAGTCCGACAGTCGAAGTAGTGGTCCGACAATCTAGTTTTGATAGGTAGCCACACTCGCCAGAGTGTGGGCTTCCCACGTTCTGGCGAACGTGGCCACCTGTCATTTCAAAGTTGGTGGACCAGTAGTTCTACAGCATCGCTCGCAGCGGCTCCTTGAGTTTCCCGTTCGTTGAGATGCCGTTGCCACCGTGGATGGTGTCAGTGCCGGTCCAATCGAAGAACTGGCCGCCGGCTTCGCGGAGGATCGGGACGAGAGCCGCCGCATCCCACGGGTTCAGGAGTGGGTCGAGCATCGCGTCGGCTCGGCCGGTGATGACGAGAGCGTGGCCGTAGCAATCGCTCCAGCCGCGAGTCTCTTTGGCGACGGCATTGAGACGATCGAACGTCGCTTGCTTGTCGGCCACTCGCCAATTGCTGAATGAGGTCGTGCAGATCATCGCCTCTTCCAACGTCGCAACCGAAGAGACTTTCGCGCGGCGCGGAGCGGCGTCGCCGATTTGCCACCAGGCACCGATGCCTCGGCCACCGAAGATCACTTCGTTCAATGCGGGCAAGCGGCAGACTCCGGCGAGCAATTCGCCATTCGCTTCGAGTCCGATCAGAGTTCCAAAAAGCGGCACTCCGTGAATGAACGCCTTCGTGCCATCCACGGGATCGAGCACCCAACGGACTCCGGTTTGACCGGGAGTCTCGCCGAACTCTTCACCGAACACGCCGTCGCCAGGAAAGCGTTTCGCGATTCGATCGCGGATCAATTCCTCGGCCCCGCGATCGGCGGCGGTCACGGGCGAGCGATCACGCTTCAGATCGACGACCAATTCTGGCGTCAAATAATACGACAGGATCAACTTCGCCGCCTCGCACGAGACGGCGAGTGCGAATTCCAGACGCTGAGCAACTTCCGACGGTGACATGTTTCGGCTTCTCCAAGCTTGACGTGCGGAAGGCTTGTTTCAAATTCGCGAGCGTCCGTCAAGCAAGCTCGAAACAATTGCTGGTTAAGACGTCTGACTTGCTCGGCAGCGTGTGGACGTGCCGATATCATCCGCGCCTTTGTGGCGAGGACCAATCCGCGTGGACGCGGTTTTCGCCGTCGCTTTTGAAACTTCAACGGCAGGACAGCAGCTCCGCACGCTGTAACCGTCCGTCGCCGCGATTCCTTTCGCTATGAGCCAATCCGCATCTGCTCCGTCCCACGACATTCAACTGTCTCCGAACCAGGGAGGGCTGCTCTCTCGTAGTTTTCTGGGCATCTTGCTCGCTCAGTTTCTGGGGACGATCAACGACAACGTCTTTCGTTGGTTCATCGTCTTTGTCGGCGGCCGAACTTGGGACAACGAAGCGCAAGCACTGTCGCTCGGTCTATTCTGCTTCACGCTGCCGTACCTGCTGTTCGTGACGATGGCGGGATATCTCGGCGATCGCTTCAACAAGCAGAAGGTGATCGTCTACCTGAAGTTTCTCGAACTGCCGCTGATGTTGCTGGGGATCGCCGGCATCATGATGCGGAACGTTGAGTTCTTGTTCTTCGTCGTCGCGCTGACCGGTTGCCAATGCGCGCTGTTCGGTCCGGCGAAATTCGGAGCACTCCCGGAGGTTCTGCGCCCCGAGAAATTATCGGCGGGCAACGGAGTCATGGGCTTCGCGACCGTCATCGGTACTGCGATGGGCTTGGTCGTCGCCGGTATTCTCGATGACAAATCGAAAATCAATTTGCTCGATGACGTTTCTTTCTTGCAGATGAAGTCCGAGGCGATCTTCCTCGTGTCGCTGGCGATCATCGGTTGGCTTTGCACGCTCCTCATCAGGCCGTTGCCGCCGGCCGATCCCCATCGCAAGCTGGCGAAGAATCCGGTCGCGGAAACCTGGAACAACATCAGTTACTTGTACCGCAACCGGCCGTTGTTTCTCGTGGCGATCGGCATGGGCTACTTCTGGTTGCTGGGCAGCTTGGCCCAGAACGGCGTGCTCGAATTCGGCATGAACGAGCTGCAATTGCTCGACAAGACCGAGGTCACTCCGCTGCAAGCGATGCTGGTGATCGGAGTCGCGGCCGGCAGCATTCTGGCAGGGCTTTGGTCGGCTGGAAAAATCGAATTGGGGATCGTCACCGTCGGCGGTGGCGGCATGGCGATCAGCGCGCTGTTGATGTTCGCGGTCGGTGCTCCGATCGAGTCGCCGACGCAGGACGCGATCGAGAAAACAGCCGCACACCGTCTTGAACTTCGCTTGGCGAAAGCTCAAGACGAACCAGCTCGCGAAGTGATCCGGCAGAAGCACGAGAAGGAACAACTCAAAGCCAAGGCGAAAGGACAGCCGACACTCTCGGTGGATCCGGAATACCGAACCGCGAGTGCGAAGCGAGCGATTCCGTGGGCGGGAGCGGCTCTTCTATTGCTCGGCCTGAGTGCCGGGCTGTTCAACATTCCGCTCGAAGCGTTCCTGCAACATCGCAGCGACCCCAAGATGGTCGGCGTGAATATCGCGGCGAGCAATTTTCTCGTCTTCTCGTTCATCTTGGCGTCGTCCGGGTTGTACTACGTTTTGCGCGAGGTCATCGGGATCACGCCGTCGCAGGTCTTCCTTGGGTGCGGCCTCGTCACGCTTCCGCTCACGGTCGTCGTGTTTCGGCTCATTCCGAAAGAAACCATTCGCTGTGTCGTTTGGCTGTTATTTCGACTGGTCTACAAGGTGCGTGTCTTCGGCAGCGAGCACATCCCGTCCACCGGCGGCGGACTGATCGTCGCGAATCATGTGTCGTGGCTGGACGGCTTTCTGCTGATCCTCAACTCCGAGCGTCCGATTCGGATGATCGCCTGGGCCGACTATGTGACCGGCCCGTTCATCGGCTGGCTGACTCGGATCTTTGGAGTCATCCCGATCAAATCGACGGACGGTCCGCGAGCGATCGTCACCGCACTCAACACCGCGCGTGAGGCCATTCAAAAAGGGGAGTTGGTCTGCATCTTCGCCGAGGGTTCGATCACGCGCACGGGCCAGTTGCAACCATTTCAACGGGGCTTGCTGCGGATCATTGACGGCACCGATGCTCCCGTGATCCCAACCTATCTCGACGAATTGTGGGGCAGCATTTTCAGCCATCGCGACGGCCAATTCCTTTGGAAGCGACCGCGCGGCTGGCCGTATCACGTCACGATCGTTTTCGGTCCACACCTCAAGCATCCAGACAACGTCAACGAAGTTCGGATGGCGGTCGAGAAACTCGGCGTCGAGGCTTCAATCAAACGGCGCGACTACGAGCTCATCCCGGCGAGAACGTTCCTGCGAAAATGCCGGCTCGCGCGATCGCGTTTGAAGGTTGCCGACTCCTCTGGCCAAGAACTGACCGGCGGAAAACTCTTGATTGCCACGCTCTGTATCAAGCGAGTCCTCGAACGCTTGTGGCTGAAGTCCGACGAAAAGAATGTCGGCATTCTGCTCCCTCCGTCGAACGGCGGCTTGCTGGCCAACACCGCGATCACGGTCTCCGGACGAGTCTGCGTCAACTTGAACTACACGCTCACCGACAAAGATCTCCGCTACTGCATCTCCGAGGCTGGGATTCAGCACGTCATCACCAGTCGCAGGTTTCTCGAAAAGAAGCCGGTCGAGTTTGATCCTGCCACGCAAATCATTTTTCTGGAAGACGTCAAAGAGAAGATGACCGGTGCCGACAAGCTGCTGAGCGCGATCGCGGCTCATGCCGTGCCGATGTGCATTCTCGAACGCTGGCTGGGACTGACTCGCATCAAACCCACCGATTTGATGACGATCATCTTCTCGTCCGGTTCGACCGGCCAACCGAAGGGTGTGATGCTCTCGCACCACAACATCGGCTCAAACATCAGCTCGGCGGATCAGCTTTTCCAAATCAAACGGACGGACGTGATTCTCGGCGTGCTGCCGTTCTTCCACAGCTTCGGTCACACGCTGATGATGTGGCTGCCGATGAACGTCGATTGCGCCGCCGTCTATCACTTCAACCCGCTCGACGCCCGCACGATTGGTGAGCTGGCGCAGAAATACAAAGGGACGATCATCGCCGCGACGCCAACGTTCCTGAAGACGTACCTCAAGCGCTGCGAGAAAGAACAATTCGCGACGCTCGACCTCGCCATCGTGGGAGCCGAAAAACTTCCGCAACAACTTGCCGAGGAATTCAACGCCAAGTTCGGAGTCATCCCAACCGAAGGCTACGGCTGCACGGAACTCTCGCCGCTCGCCGCCGCGAACGTGCCGGATCATCGTTCTCAAGAAGTCACTCAAATCGGCACCAAGCTCGGCACCGTCGGCCGAGCAGTCCCCAACGTCTGTGCCAAGGTCGTCGATGCCGAAACGCTCGCCGAACTCGGCAACAACAAGCCCGGCCTGCTGCTGATCGGTGGACCCAACGTCATGCAGGGCTATCTCAATCATCCTGAGAAAACCGCGAGCGTCATTCATAACGACTACTGGTACAACACCGGTGACATCGCCGAGATCGACGACGACGGCTTCATCAAGATTACGGGGCGTCTTAGCCGCTTCTCGAAAATCGGCGGCGAGATGGTTCCGCACATCCGCATTGAGGAAGAGTTGGCACGCATCGTCGAAGTTCCCGACAGCGACGACACTGAAATCAAACTCGCGGTCACGTCCGTCCCCGATGAGAAGAAGGGCGAGCGACTGATCGTCCTACACAAGCAGCTTCCGATTTCTGTGGCAGAAGTCCTCAAGCAACTCGGCTCGCGAGACCTTCCGAACCTCTGGATTCCGTCCGCGGATAGTTTTCTTGAAGTCGAAAACATCCCGCTGCTCGGCACCGGCAAACTCGATTTGAAGGCGATCAAAGACCAAGCGTTAGCAGCCTTCGTTCGAAAGTAAGTCACGGTCTGCAACAGCGTTGACACTCTTCCGAGCCAACCGCTAATGTCCCGCCCGCTTTGGGTCGGCGAAAATTATCAGTAAGTTCAATCAGACGGCGACGATCGCGTTGCCGAAAACAAACAGACGACTCGATACCGCCCAATCCGGGGGATTAGCTCAGTTGGGAGAGCGCTTGCATGGCATGCAAGAGGTCAGGGGTTCAAGTCCCCTATCCTCCACTTTTTAAGGACTTGCGATTTATCGCGAGTCCTTTTTTTATTTGTGATCGAGAGATTCTCACATTGCCAACGGACACCCAAAAACGTGCTGGTATCCGAATTGGAATTCGATTTCGGAGTTCAGTATCGTCGTCGTCGAAAGTGATGAAGCGGATTCACGCAGTGCCGGGAATTCTTCGCTACGCTCCAATATGATCGAAGGTGGCTGTTTGCGACGCAGCGTGCCTTCATCGGCCTTCCTTGCTGGAATCAGTCACCCCGCAACTTCCATCGAGAGATCAGAAACCATGAATCCACCCCCCATGCGTCGAACAATCAAACAACCGGGTGACGGGCGCATCGTCGCCGTGGTTGGTGACGTTTACCGTTTTCTCGCCGTCAGCGAAGACACGGACGGACGATACGCCATGTGGGAGGCGATTGTTCCCCCAGGAGGCGGCCCTCCACCACACATTCACAGTCGGGAGGAAGAGAGCTTCTACGTCCTTGAAGGCGAGATCACGTTTCAAGTCGGCGACGAACGCATCGTGGCGCAGCCGGGCACATTCGCCAACATGCCGGTTGGGAGTTTGCATTCCTTCAAAAATGAAACCGGACAACCGGCGAAGATGCTGATCTCGGTGGCACCTGCTGGTTTGGAAGAGATGTTCTTTGAAGTTGGCCAGCCTGTTCCAGCGGGCGAGACATCACCGCCACACCCAACGAAGGAAGACATCGAAAAACTTCTGACGGTGGCCCCACGATACGGAATTGAAATCAAGCTGCCGCATCATTGAGGTTGGAGAGATCATGGACAGCTCCGTCGAATTCCTGTCAGCCATCATCAACGCATTCGAGGCCAACAAGCGTCTGGCGGATCGAGCCATTGAGCAAATACCTGACGACAAACTTCCTGTCGCTCTCAATGAGCTCACGAACTCCATTGCCGTCATCGTGAAGCACATCGCTGGGAATTTGATTTCTCGTTGGACCGACTTCCTGACGACGGACGGAGAGAAGCCGTGGCGGAATCGAGACGACGAGTTCATAGACGACGGCGGCAGCCGAGTGGAACTCATGAAGTTGTGGAAGCATGGTTGGGACTGTTTGCTAGAGACACTCAAGAGCCTGAAGACGGAAGACTTTGAAAAGTCGGTAATGTTCCGTGGCGAGCCACATTCCGTACCGTTGGCCCTGCAACGCTCATTGGGCCACACCTGCTACCACATCGGACAGATCGTTCAAGTTGCCCAAATCCATGCCGGAGAACATTGGAAGACACTCACGATCCCAAAGGGTGGCTCAGAGCAGTTCAACCAGAAGAATTGGGGCCAGATTGGGAAGTCACATTCGTAGGTCACGTT
>JAYVQJ010001164.1:0-3549 GCA_043777235.1 Planctomycetia bacterium | reverse complement strand
ATCGGGCGGCAGCGGCCCGGCTTCGACGTGACGATCGAAGACAAAACGGTCGAGTGGTCGATGCTCGCGCTGCAAGGGCCGAGGTCTGTCGAGCTGCTCTCGTCGCTGATTGACACCGATCTCGCGGGTATGAAGTACTACTTCAGTTGCGGAGCCGACGTGCTCGGCGTGCGCGGGATCGTCAGCCGCACCGGCTACACGGGCGAAGATGGCTTTGAGGTCATTGCCTCACGCGAACACGGCGTGAAGCTGTGGGACGCATTGATCGAACGCGGAGCCTCTGCTGGCCTGCTGCCGTGCGGACTTGGATGCCGAGACACGCTGCGACTCGAAGCCGCGATGCCGTTGTACGGGCACGAACTGTCCGAATCGACCGACCCGATTTCAGCCGGGTTGTCGTTCGCGGTGAAGCCGCAGGCGAAGGACTTCATCGGCAAGGCCGCGTTGTTGGCGAAGCCTCAGCCACCCGCGAAGAAACGAATCGGACTCGTGTTAGCCGGACGGCGGATCGCTCGCGAAGGGACGCAGGTCTTGGCGGGACAGGTCGATATCGGCGAGGTCACGTCGGGAACGTTTTCGCCGACGCTCGAAAAGTCGATCGCGATGGCCTACGTCGAACGAGACGCGGCGATTCTCGGCGCGAACGTCGAGTTGGAAGTGCGCGGCCAAAGCGAGCGAGCGACGATCGTCGAGTTGCCGTTCTATCGGCGAAAATAACCCGCAGCGTCAGCGAGGGCGAATGTTTCACTCGGCTTGATCAGTTCAGTGCCGTTAGGAACGCTCGCCCTCGCTGACGCTTCGGGTTAGTTATCGGCCGCCACTGGGCACGACGCGGATGTTTTTGTCTTCGACGCCGTCGAGCAGGATGTTGGCGACGACCGGTTCGCTGTCCTTCATGGTGATCCAGACGAAGTGGTCAAACTTGCCGTCCTTCAGACCGGTCAGGGTCGAGGCTCCGCCGGTCGTGGCCAGGATGTAATAGTCCATGCCGTTGCGAACGCTCTTGGCGTAGACGTGATTGTGGCCGGAGAAGACCGTGTGCTTGCGGCCTTGCAGCGACGCTTCGATTTCATCCCAGCCCAGCGTGGTGGAAGTGTCGGCCGGGTCTTTGTGCTTCGTGATCGACCAGACCGGCTTGTGCATGAACACGAACGTCCAACGGACGTCTTTGTTGTTTTCGAGCGTCTGCTTCAACCACGCTCGTTGTTCTGGTTTGAAGAAGTATTCGCGGTCCTTCTTCGGCTCGTCTTCCGTGTTGAGGACGACGAACAGACAGTCTTGATAACGGAACTCGTAGTAGCTGCGGCCGAACTTGCGATACCACTCTTTGCTCATCGGCAGATTGGCGATGTCGTGGTTGCCGGGGCAGAAGAAGAACGGCATCTGAAGGCGAGTCAGCTTCGTTTCAAACTCACTCCATTCGAGAGCCCATGTACCGGGGTCTTCGGAGTAGCCTTCGATCAAGTCGCCGACAGAGAGGACGAACTCCGGCTGCAAGAGGTTGATCTTCTCGACCGCCTTGGAGAACACACCCGGCCGGCGACCGCCGGTGCGATCGGAGACGATCGCGAATTGAAAACTGTTCGGGCGATCGTTGACTTGCAGGTGAGTGAACGGGTTCTTTTCCTCAATGCGAATCTTTACCGGGTTGCTGCTGCGAGTCTCCGGAGCTGCCGACGTGGGGACTCCCGTCACTGACAACGTCGCGGCGAGACCGAGCAAGCCGAGCACCGCCATTAAGATCGTCAACTGTCGCATCATGTTCTCCGAGGCATTGAGGCCGAGGATGGAAGGATTGAGCCGTGGCAAGTTATCGGTCGGGCGTGAGGCTCGCAACTTGCGCGAGCGTTTTGGAAACTGGCGGAGGTCGGACCCAGAGAGCTTGTGAAAGAATTCGTAGCTGAACTCGCCAGAGTTCAGATTCACGATGAAATCTGAAGTCTGGCGACTTCAGCTACAGAAACATTCACAGGCTCAGAGACGCAGAGGAGAAGCATGTGATGAGATGGTTCGCGATGCTGCTGGTGGTCTTGATGAAGATGTTGCCGAGTGAGTTGTCGGCGGCGGAGCAACGTCCGCCGAATGTCGTCTTCATTCTGGCGGATGATCTCGGCATCAACGATTTGAGTTGCTACGGCCGCAAGGATCAGGCGACGCCGAGGCTGGATCGACTAGCCGCGGAGGGGATGCGGTTCACGTCGGCGTACTGTGCTCAGCCGATTTGCTCACCGTCGCGAGCGGCGATCCTCAGCGGGCTGACTCCGGCGCGGTTGCATCTGACGACATTCTTGCCAGGGCGCGGCGATGCACCGTCTCAAAAATTGCTGCATCCGAAGATCAACCAACAGCTCGCACTGGAACACACGACTCTGGCCGAGCATCTCAAGGCCGCCGGTTACGCGACGGCATGCATCGGCAAGTGGCATCTCGGCGGAGCGGGCTTCGGGCCGCAGGAGCAAGGCTTCGATGTTGTCCATGCCGGCAAAGCAAATACGCCGCCGACGGCCGACGAAGGTGGCAAGGGGGAGTACGACCTGACCGCTCACTCGATTGGCTTCGTCCGAGCCAACAAAGACAGGCCGTTCTTCTTGTACGTGCCACACAACAACCCGCACATCCCGCTGGCCGCGAAACCGGAGTTGATCGAGAAATTCAAAGACAGCTTCAACCCGACTTACGCGGCCGTCGTCAACACGCTCGATGACAGCGTCGGACGACTGCTGGATGTGCTGGACGAGTTGAAGCTGCGCGACAACACGTTGTTCGTCTTCACCTCCGACAACGGCGGGCTGCACGTCCCCGAACTGAAAGAAGACGCGGCGACTCACAACACTCCGTTCCGAGCCGGCAAGGGCTACATGTACGAGGGCGGATTGCGAATCCCGCTAATCGTGCGACTGCCGAACGTCGTCCCGGCTGGAAAGGTTGTTGAGACTCCCGTCATCAACACCGACTGGCTGCCGACGATTCTCGAACTGTGCGGCGTGACGTTTGATGCCAGCAAGTCAGATGGCGTCAGCGTCGTCCCGTTGCTGAAGGGAGACACTCTGCGGCCTCGGTATCTGACGTGGCACTTTCCGCACTACACGAATCAAGGAGGCCGCCCGGCCGGAGCGATTCGTGCTGACGATTGGAAGTTGATCGAGCATTACGAAGACGGTCGCTTCGAGTTGTTCAATCTCGCGACCGATCCGAGCGAACAGCACGACCTCGCTGCGCAAGAGGTTCGACGAGTGAACATCCTCAAGGCTCAATTGGCCCGCTGGCGAAAGAGTGTTGATTCGCAGGAGAACACGCCAAATCCTGAGTTCGATCCAGCACTGCATGCGAAGCTGTATCGGGACATCGACACGTCACATTTCAAGCCGGACGCGACCGCGAGGACGATGACCCCGAAACTGCGCGAGTGGCGGGCAGCGATGGATTCGGTTGTGTCGAAGAAAAAAAATTGAAGGCTCATTCGGTCATCCAAGGAGGTCACTTCGGGGAACATTTTTTTGCCACGGATGAAACACGGATTGAACACGGATTAGGACGGGAGCAGGGAAT
>JAYVQJ010001163.1:0-3556 GCA_043777235.1 Planctomycetia bacterium | reverse complement strand
CGGAGCGTGGACGCTGGATGGCCAAGGGGAATCGACATCGGCAACCTCACTGGCAGTGATGGCGTTTCTCGCGGCCGGGCATGTGCCGGGCGAAGGGCCGTATGACCAGACGATTCAACGCGGAGTCCGCTGGGTGCTCGATCATCAGCAACCCAATGGAATACTTTCCACCGAACGAGGCAACGGCCCGATGTACTCGCACGGCATCAGCACGCTGATGCTGGCCGAAGTGGCCGGCATGACCGACGAAGCTCTCGCGACGAAATGCCGCGAAGCCTTGAAGCAAGCGGTGCGAGTCATTCTGACGGCTCAGTCGGTTCGCAAAGACCACAACAATGCCGGCGGTTGGCGGTATCACCCCAGCAGCAACGACAGCGACTTGAGCGTCACCGGCTGGCAGTTGCTCGCGCTGCGAGCCGCCAAGAACCTTGGTTGTGATGTCCCCGCCGAGCACATCGACGCGGCTGTTGAATACGTCAAACATTGTTCGGTGCGCAATCGCGGCTTCGGTTACCAGCCGGGCAGTGGGTCGTCGCCGACGCGCGCGGGGACCGGGATTCTCTGTCTGGAAATCTGCGGAGTGCATCACTCACCCGAAGCGGTTGGTGCCGCCGACGCTCTGCTGCAAGACCCGCTGCGAGCCGATCAGGAATGGTTTTTCTACGGAGCCTACTACTGCACGATCGGCATGTTCCAAGTCGGCGGCAAGCACTGGGAGCAAGGCAAAGGACACCTGATTCCGCTGCTCTTGAACCTGCAAGCCCAAGACGGCAGTTGGTCCGGCCGCAACGGCCAGGAGCGCGGCCTCGGCACGATCTACGCGACGAGCCTCGCAGTGCTGGCGCTGTCGGTCGAGTACCAGTACCTGCCGATCTATCAGCGGTAAGTAGACCGGTCACTCCGTAACCGGAAAGTTCGAGTCACGGAGTGACTCGTCGACGATTTCTCTGGCCGCCTAAATGAGCATTCGCATGGGATGCAGGCTGCGGTTGAACGGATTCAACACCAGTCCCAGTTCTTCCAGCGTCACGGCTCCCAGCAACGGTTCGTCTCCGTCTTCGCCGAGCACGACCGGCGTGTGGCATTCGCCCATTTCCAGTTGAATCAGACATTCTCCGATGTGCCGTTCGATCGTCGTGCCATCGGCCAAGACGAATTGAGCGACTCGCTTCGGTTTCAGTTTCAGTTTTTTCCAAACGGATTTTGGCAAGACGGTGTAGTTCGCGCCGCTGTCCACCAGGAATTGCAATTCCTCCTCGCGGTTCTTGTCAGACGATACTCTCCCGGCGACGCAAGTCAGCCCCATGATCTCGGTCCTCTCGATGAGTGGTGTCGGTGGTTCAGCATATCAGGCCATCACAAAGGGAAGAATCCCGCATGAAACTTCGCAGCACACGCTGGTTTTCCGATCGCGAAGAACTCGCCTTTCAGAATCGCTCCGCACTGCGGTCGATGGGACTCAACCCGGATGACTTCGCTGGCAAGCCGGTGATCGGCATCGCGAATAGTTGGAGCGACCTCAACAACTGCAACGCGAATTTGCGTGACTTGGCCGAAGCCGTGAAACGCGGCGTGCTGCTCGAAGGGGGACTGCCGTTGGAGTTTCCAACGATCTCGCTGGGGGAGGAGTTCATGAAGCCGTCGGCGATGCTGTATCGCAACCTGATGGCGATGGATGTCGAAGAGACATTGCGAGCCAACCCGATCGACGGCGTCGTGCTGCTGTGCAACTGTGACAAGACGACACCAGCCCAACTCATGGCAGCGGCCAGCGCGGACTTGCCGGCGATTCAGCTCAACGGCGGCCCGCGAGCGATCAGTCATTTTCATGGCGAGCCGATCGGATCGGGGACCGACTTGTGGCGGTACTCGGACGAACGCCGCGCGGGACGGATTTCGGATGCGGATTGGAAAGACCTCGAAGCGTGCTACGGTTGCGGAGTCGGCGCGTGCAACACGATGGGGACGGCCTCGACGATGACGTCGCTGTCGGAAGCGCTCGGCATGATGTTGCCGGGAACGGCCAGCATTCCGGCAACGGATGCTCGGCGAATGCAGGCCGCGACCGCGACCGGCCGACGGATCGTGCAGATGGTTCGCGAGGACTTGCGGCCGTCAAAGATTCTCTCGCCGGCTGCCTTCGACAATGCGATTCGGGCATTGCTGGCTCTCGGCGGTTCGACGAACGCCGTCGTGCATCTGATTGCGATGGCCGGTCGACGCAACATTCGGTTGCCGTTGTCGCGGTTTGATGAACTCGCGCGGACAACGCCGTTCCTGGTCAACCTGATGCCGTCGGGACAGCACTTGATGGATCGGTTTCACGCGGCGGGCGGCTTGTCGGCGGTGCTCGCCGAGATTCGCGATCTGCTGAATCTGGATTGCCCGACCGTCAGCGGCCGGACCCTTGGCGAGAACATCGTTCGTGCTCGCAGCTTTGATCGCGATGTCATCAGTGCTCGCGAGCAACCGTTGTCAGATGGCGGATCACTGGCGGTGCTGACGGGCAACCTCGCGCCGCGCGGGGCGGTCATTAAAGTCTCGGCCGCGTCTCCGAAGTTGATGAAACATCGTGGCCGAGCGGTCGTGTTCCGCGACTACGAGGACATGCTCGCGCGAGTCAACGATCCGGGATTGCCGGTGGATGCCGACAGCGTGCTCGTGTTGCAGAACGCGGGACCGAAAGGTGTCCCCGGCTTTCCGGAGTGGGGCAGCATCCCGATCCCAACGAAACTCTTGCAGGCGGGCGTGACAGATGTTGTGCGGATCAGCGACTCGCGGATGAGTGGCACGGCGTTCGGAACAGTCGTGCTGCATGTCGCGCCTGAAGCCGCGGCTGGTGGGTTGATCGCACTTGTGCAGGACGGCGACGAGATCGAGTTGGATGTCGAGGCTCGCCGTCTGCAATTGCTCGTTGACGATGCGGAACTCTCTCGCCGCCGAGCAGCTTGGCAGCCTCATCCGAGCAAGCATCTGCGCGGGTATCCTCGGCTCTACATCGACCATGTGTTGCAAGCGGACGAAGGCTGCGACTTCGATTTCCTGCGTCCGAGCCGCGAGGCCGAATTGGCATTCGTAGAGCCGGTCGTTGGGCGATCGTAGCCGGACGAATCGAGACTTCGTGATTATGCGGCATCAGCTTCTGTCGCTGGCTTCGGGGCGATCTTCTTGGTCCCTTTGCCGTGCCGAGCTTTCAGATCGAATAGGCCAAAGATTTCGGAAGCGGAGAGGCTCAGTGAAGCGTTTGAGTTGTTGCCATCGCCGAGCACAGCACGAAAGAGTTCGCGCTTCTCGTGCAGGACTTTGTCGATCTTTTCCTCGATCGTGTCCTTGCAGATGAACTTCGTGACGATGACCGCGCTCTTCACGCCGATGCGGTGAGCACGATTGATCGCCTGGTCCTCGATGGCCGGGTTCCACCAGCGGTCATAGAGGAAAACGTAGCCGGCGAATTGCAGGTTGAGACCGACCGCGCCGGTACCGTAGCTCATCAACAGTAAGTGTGAGTTCGGGTCTTCTTTGAATTGCTTGAGGATCGGCTCGCGCTGCTTGTTCG
>JAYVQJ010001162.1:0-3558 GCA_043777235.1 Planctomycetia bacterium | reverse complement strand
TCTGTTGCACTCCGGCGGCGCGGGCCAAGCGGGGATCGAACGAGCGTTGGAACTCGCGTTCGGTGTCACGGCTCCGACGGATGGCATTCCGACCGCGGGACGAACCGATCGCGCGATCGGCGGCGATCTGATTCGGTTTCATGGACTCGATGACGTCGAAGCGACGCACGCTCAATTGCAGGAGACGTACCTGCGAGTGCTGCCGTCTGAATTGACGAGCCGGAGCGGCGGCGTCTATCCCGGCGTCCGCGAGTTGCTTGCGCGGTTGAGTCAGCGCGATGATGTGCGACTCGGACTCCTCACGGGGAACTATCGCGAGGCGGCGTGGCAGAAGCTGCGGCATTACGGCATCGCGGAGCACTTCGCGTTCGGCGGCTTCGGAGACGAACACGCCGACCGAGACGACGTCGCGCGGCAAGCACTCGCTGCCGCATCCGAGCATCACGCGCCGCACAAGATCGACCACCAAAAACTCTGGGTCATCGGCGACACACCGGCCGACGTTCGCTGCGGCCGAGCAATCGGGGCGCGCGTCATCGCGGTCGCAACCGGCATGTATTCGTTCGCGGAACTTGTCGAGTCACGGCCGGATCATCTGTTCGCGGACTTCTCCGATGTCGAGTCGGTGCTTGCGTTATGGTCCTCAACGTAGCCGTCACACGGAACGGTGACGGTGACGTTGGCGCGGCTGGCAAATTCTTCAAATTGCGTGATCGGTACCGTGGGACCAGCGCTAGCGCCGGCCCACCATTTCACGATGATTGTGGTTGGCCAGCGCTCCGCTGGTCCCACCCTACTTCTTGCGTAACACGACGAATTCGCCAGCCGTGACGACGTTGGCGAGGCTGATTGACACTGTTTGGACGACTCATACAATCGCCCGTTTTCCCAGGCCGTTTTTAGGGGGTTTCCGTGGACGAAGCGATCCAAAAAGCGAAGGTGCTGATCGAGGCACTGGCTTGGATTCGCCGGTTCCGGGGCAAGCACGTCGTCATCAAATTGGGTGGCAGTGCGCTCGAAGAACGAGACGCCGTCCGCAGCTTTCTGACGGACGTGATCTTTCTGCAATCGGTCGGACTGCGGCCGATCCTCGTGCATGGCGGCGGCAAGGACATCGACAAAGCGATGGCCACAGCAGGTATCACGCCTCGCAAAGTTCAGGGGCGGCGATACACCGATGCGGCGACGCTGGAGATTGTCGCTCAAGTGCTGGCCGGTGACATTTGCGGGTCAATCGTCAACGAGATTCGACAGCAAGGTGGCAACGCGATTGGACTGAGCTATCGGACTCAGAATTGTCTGATCGGCAAGAAGCTCGAATTGCCGAGCAGCGACGGGCCGGTCGATCTCGGCTTCGTTGGCGAGGTGGTCAACATTGACAGTGGGTTTCTGGAAGACGTCTGCTCGGCGGGGATCATTCCGGTGATTCCGTCGGTCGCGGTCGATGCGTCGGGACAGAAGCTGAACGTCAACGCGGACACGGCGGCGGCGGCGATCGCTCGGATTTTGAAATCGGAAAAACTGGTCTTCGTCAGCGACGTGCCGGGGATCTTTTTGGATCGGCAGAACCCGGCGACATTGCAGTCGCATCTGACGGCGGTGCGTTGTCGCGAATTGATCCGCGACGGCATCATCGACGCCGGAATGGTGCCGAAGGTCGAAGCCGCGCTGGAAGCGCTCACTGCCGGCGTCGGCAAAGTCCACGTTGTCGATGGCCGCATGCCGCATTCGGTGCTGTTGGAGATTTACTCCGACACGGGCGTCGGCACGGAGATTGTGCTTTGATCATTGCGGCGATTCATCGTCGCAGTTCTTTTGTGTGTTGTGATGTTGTTGATTTTTGGAAGGGCATTTTTCAACGCAAAGACGCAGAGACGCGAAGGGTGTTCCGAATCGTCCGCCCAACACCGATTGTCTTTCTTTGCGTCTTTGCGTTGAAAAAACCGATTGAAGGAGAATCCCCGTGGATGCCGCAGCGACTCGAAGCAGTGCTCAGACGATCGAACAGTTCGACAAGTTCGTGATTCCGAACTATCGCCGCTATCCGATCAGTCTGGTGCGCGGCGAAGGTTCGTATGTTTGGGATGCCGAGGGGAAGCGCTATCTCGATCTGTTTCCGGGTTGGGGCTGCGACATTTTGGGTCACTGCCCGCCGCGAGTCGTGAAGGCGATTCAGGAACAGGTCACGAAGCTGATTCACATTCCCAACACTTGGTACACCGAGGCTCAAGGGGATTTCGCGGAGATGCTCTCGACGCGTGGCTTCGGCAAGGCGTTCTTCTGCAACAGCGGGGCGGAAGCCAACGAGGCGGCGATCAAGCTGGCTCGGCTGCACGCGCGCGACGGGCGATACAAAGTCATCAGCTTCGAGAACAGCTTTCACGGCCGGACGTTCGCGACGGTGACGGCGACCGCTCAGCCGAAGTATCACGAGGGACTCGGCCCGCTGCTGGCCGGGTTTCGGTACGCGCCGCACAACGATCTGGATGCCGTGGCGAAGATGCTCGACCGAGAAACCTGCGCGATCCTCATTGAGCCGGTGCAAGGAGAGGGTGGGATCAACATCCCAATGGACGGTTATCTGCAAGGACTGCGACGGCTAGCGGATGAGAACGGCTGCTTGCTGATTTTCGACGAAGTACAGACTTGCATGGGTCGTACCGGGACTTGGTACGGCTATCAACAATGGGGCGTGCAACCAGACATCCTGTCGATGGCGAAGGGCCTGGCGGGCGGCGTCGCGGCGGGTGCGATTCTGTGCAAGAACGAACTTGCACCCGATCTGCGACCGGGAATGCACGCCAGCACGTTCGGTGGCAATCCGTTGGCGATGGCAGCGGGAATCGCGACGATTCAAACGATCGAAGAAGACGGCTTGCTGGCGAACTGCCAAGCGATGTCGGATCGGTTCCGTTCGCATTTGGAGAAGCTCAAGGCCGAACTGCCGATCATCTCGCAACTCCGAATCCGCGGAATGATGATCGGCATCGAGTTGAGCATCCCGTCCACACCCGCCGTCGCCAAGTGCATGGAGCGCGGACTGCTCATCAATGCGACTCACGACACCGTCGTGCGGCTGCTGCCGGCGTTGAATGTCACGGCCGAGCAAGTCGATGAAGCCTGCGAAATCCTCGGAGCCGTGCTGCAAGAGATGGCCAACGAAGCGTGATGAACACCATGAAACATCTCACCTCACTTTTGAATCTGTCGGTGGACGACGTCCACGCGATCTTGGCGAAGTCGCATGAGCTGAAGGCCGGCTGGAAGCGCGGCGAGCGGCCGGCTTTGCTCCAAGGTCGCTATCTGACTCAGGTCTTCGAGAAGCCGTCGCTGCGTACGCGAGTCAGTTTTGATGCGGCGATGGCTCAGCTTGGCGGGACCGGCAATTTTCTGAGCGGCGCAGACGTCGGACTGACCACCGGCCGCGAATCGCTGGCGGATATCGCGCGAGTTCTGAGCGGCTATTCCGACGCGGTCGTGTTGCGAACGTTTTCGCAGAAGCTCATCGAAGACTTTGCGTCGTTCGCTCGGTGTTCGGTAATCAATGGGTTGTCTGAC
>JAYVQJ010001161.1:0-3559 GCA_043777235.1 Planctomycetia bacterium | reverse complement strand
GATGCACTCCCTGAAGGCAAGTCGCTTCTGAGTTCTGGCGAGTGGGTGCTGTGGTCGGAAGCCGTTTTTGAGTTGGCCTGGAAGCGGCAAGGGAAGGGGATCGTTGGCTCGCCGTTAAAGGCGGATAGGCATACGCCTGTCCGTTTCGACAAACCAGATTCGAGTCCATCGCCGGACTATGAAGACTGGTACTCAATGCGCGATTGGTACTCGACGCTCGACAACTTCGCCGCCGCGTCGGTGCAAGCCATCGACATTCTGATGAGTTGGCTGGATGAGTTGCGAACAACGCAACTGCCCGAACATGCGAGCAAATCAACATCCGAAGTGAACGAGCAAGGCGGCGGAGCGGACGCATTGGCAGTGCGTGTCGATGCCCTTGAGCGTCAACAAAAGAACCCGCCGAAGCCGCCGACGAAACGGGAGAAGATTCGCGACCAGCGGATCAAGTTCTGTTGCCGAAGGCGGCGCAAGAAATCGCCGGACACTTGGAACGAAATCTACAGCGACTATGTGGAAAAGTTCCCCAACGACAAGACGGCCAGCCCGGATACACTTCTGCATTCGCACGACAGGAACTGCACCAAGTGCCGGGAAGACAAATCGTGACTCACAGCGATTACATCGTCTATGTGGATGAGAGCGGCGATCACGGCTTGGTGTCGATCGACCCAACCTATCCGTTGTTCGTTTTGGCGTTTTGCATCTTCCACAAGCCGACGTACATCGCGACCGTGGTTCCGGCACTTCAACAATTCAAGTTCAAGCACTTTGGCCATGACATGGTGGTGTTGCACGAACACGAAATCCGCAAGGCGGAAGGGGCGTTCAAGTTCCTGTTCAACAAAGAACTCCGCGATGAGTTCATGTCGGACTTGTCAGCGAACATCGAAGCCGCCGAGTTCACTCTGATTGCCTCTGTCATCCGCAAAGATCAATTGAAAGGGCGCGTTGACGACTCGACCAACCTCTATCATGTCGCTCTGGGATTGGGGTTGGAGACAGTCCATCAATTCTTGACGACGAAGGGGCAACAAGATCGGATGACCTACGTTGTCTGCGAAGCGCGGGGTCACAAAGAAGACAAAGACTTGGAACTGGAATTCCGCCGGGTTTGCGATGGTCAGAACTCGTCCAAGGCTCAGTTGCCGTTGAACGTCATCTTCGCGCACAAGCAATGCAATTCGTCCGGGTTGCAACTCGCTGACTTGGTGGCGCGTCCCGTTGGCCGAAAGATGCTGCAACCGGACCAGCCGAACCGGGCCTATGACATCTTGGCGAAGAAGTTCGACCGCAGTCCTGATGGTCAAACCGAAGGCTGGGGGTTGAAGATTTTTCCCGCCTAGAAAAGCGAAAAGCCCCGGTGTTCACCGAGGCTCGACGCCGACCGGGAATTCCCAGTCCGTTGGCACACTGTATCGACCGGATTGCCGCTGTAGTCAAGCGGCGAGGCGACAGTACGAGAACTGTCGGAACTGTCGGTGACAGTAGCCACGGCCGGAACCTCGGTGTCAGCCAGTGACTTGCGACGATTCTGAAACTTCGCTCGCCGACAAAAAATTGTCGGTCAAAACTCCCGCCCATGACACCGAGCCTGATGGCGTGCTTACGCCGGCTCGGTCGAACCTCAGTCATGGGAGAGTCTGCGATGATGAACGTCGCGAACGCTGCCGCCGAGCGAAACGGCGGACCTGAGTTGCGGGGTGCTGCAACAATTACTCACGTCGATGCTGATGCTTGTGCGAGTCGGCTCGGTATCTCGAAACGCCATTGGGTACGCATGGTCGATGCGGGGAAGGCTCCGCAGCCCGTGAAACTCGGCCGGTTGGTGAGATGGTCCCTCAATTCTTTGACGTCGTGGGAAGCGGCCGGTTGCAAACCGATCCGCCATGCCGGGAGGGCCGGCTGATGAACCCGCACAAAGACAATCCGAAGCGTGAAGGTGAACGGCGGAAAGGTGAGGCGTTCGCGAATCTGGAAGTTCACCGCGAATGGATTCTGTTGAAGGCTCGACGTGTCTTCGCGGCCGTGCTACTCGAAAAGGGACGGGCCACGATTGACGACGTTCGCGCCGTGGTCATCTTGCCGGTCGGATTGAATCCGACTTGCTTCGGGCCGGTGGCGACGCCGTTTGCTCGGCAACGCTTTGTTGAGCGGGCCGGCTTCACGGAGACAACGCGCTGCGAGGGACACGCTCGGCCGGTTTCGATTTGGGAGCTGAAGTCGCCGCACGGAGTCGCGCAGTGGCTCTTGGAACATCCCGACCGCCCGCCTCCGGCTGGTGCGGCAAAAGAGCAGCAATCGCTCTGGCCAGTAAATGAGACCAGCCCGCTGGTGGATCCCAACGGGCCGGTCGATTTCCAAATCTGATTCGTTTCATTCGCCGGGCGGACGTTGGCGCGTCCGCTCGGCATCTTCTCACAACCTCTCTGCAAGAGGCACAGTCATGGTAGCCAAAGACAACTTGGCGGTCGATGTTCTGTCGGCCGCGTTGAAGTATCACTCGCTTGGTTGGTCGCTCGTTCCGATCCTATCGGGAACGAAGAGACCAGCGATCAAGAGTTGGAAGCCGTTTCAATCGCAGCGTGCTGACGAGCAGCAAATCCGAGATTGGTTCGACAAGCGCGAAGACTTGGGTTTGGCCGTTGTGCTCGGCGCAGTGTCGGGAGGGCTGACGTGTCGAGATTTCGACGTTGAGGCCGCCTATCACACTTGGAAGGCTGCCAATCCCGAATTGGCCAAGACATTGCCCACGGTGAAAAGTGGTCGCGGGTTTCATGTCTATTGCCTGTCTGACCTCGATCGGACGTTGAAACGTGACGACGGTGAATTGAGAGGCAATGGCGCGATCGTCGTGCTGCCGCCGAGCCAGCATCCTTCCGGCGGCCAATATCGTTGGATCATCCCGCCGACGGCGAAGATTCGACGACTCGATTTTCAGCACTTTCAAGGCGCGGAACCTACAGAGAGACAGAGCCATGAAATGGCTTCTGTGTCTCCGGGTCTCTGTATCTCTGGTTCTCCGTCTCTCTGTCTCTCTGTAGGTGGCGACGGTTGGGACGCGGTGATCGCTCGCTGTCTCCCAACGAAGGAACGCGAACGCAACAGCAAGGTCTTTGAGTTGGCTCAGTGGTTGAAAGCCGATCCGAGATTCAAAGACGCTGGAGCGAAAGCTCTGGAGCCAATCGTGAGGCAATGGCACGAACGAGCGTTGCCGATCATCGGAACCAAATCATTCTCGGAAACGATGGCCGACTTCGCACACGCTTGGGACAGTGTGAAGTTCCCCAAGGGTGTCGATGTTGTTCAAGCCGTTTGGGACAAGGTGAAGGCGGGGACGTGGCCGACCGAGGCCGAGCAATACGACAGTGAGGCCATGCGACGGCTTCTCGCTCTCTGTCTGGAACTGCAACGCATCAACGGGACGGGACGGAACTTCTTTTTGTCATGTCGATCCGCTGCAAAAGCACTCGACCGCGATCACACCGACGTTGCCAAGTGGCTCAAGCAATTCGCCCGCGATGGGCTGCTCAAGGCATTCCCTCAAGAGGGCTATCGG
>JAYVQJ010001160.1:0-14052 GCA_043777235.1 Planctomycetia bacterium | reverse complement strand
TACGGAGCACGCATGAGTTTTTCTCCCGATCACGTCGCCCGTGCTTTGCGGCATCTGCGTCGCAGCGATCCTGTGCTCGCCGAAGTCATTCGCCGCGTCGGCCCGTTTCGATTGGAACAGCGGCGCGGACGATTTCAGTCGCTGGTCCGTTCGATCCTGGCTCAACAGATTTCGACAGCGGTCGCTCGATCCATGTTGAAGAAGCTCGAAGCCCGACTCGCGCCGCGCAAACTCTCACCAGACAATCTCAGTCAGTTGTCGTTCGACGAACTGCGAGGGATTGGTCTCTCGCGGCAGAAGGCGAGCTACCTGCAAGACCTCACCGCGAAAGTCCTTGATAAAACGGTACGACTGCATCGAGTCCATCGCCTGACCGATGAAGAGATCATCGCCGAACTGATCCAAGTCAAAGGGATCGGCCGCTGGACCGTGCAGATGTTTTTGATCTTCTGCCTCGGCCGGCCGGATGTGTTCGCTCCCGATGACTTCGGACTCCGTTCGGCGATTCAGCGGTTGTACGAATTGCCGGACTTGCCGAAGCGATCCGAGGCTGAAGAGATCGCGGCTCCCTGGCGGCCTCACGGAACGGTCGCGTCGTGGTACTTGTGGCGGAGTTTGGAACTGCCCCCTACGTAGACCGGTCACTCCGTGACCGGAATGTTCGACTCACGGAGTGACTCGCCTACGGCCTTGACGACGCCTGTGACGACCGTACTTCCACATCTCGTACTGTTCCGAGGCCGTCAGGCAGTTTTAGATCAACACTTCCAGCAAAGTCCCGATCGATCGGCGATTGGTGTCGGCGGCATGAGTTGGCGAAAGGAGACCGATAACAGCCATCGGCTGGAGTCAGAACAAACACAATTCGCTCAAACTTGGAATGGACGTCTTTCAGCGGCGCGAGGTGGCTTTCATTTCTTGCGGCGCGTTTGTTTTTGAGTCTGTTCCACAAGGACTTTGCCTGCGGCGTCTTTGATGACACCCGACACGTCGCAGTGATCAATGTCGAGGAAGTGGTTCGTGTAGACGAATTTGGTGCCGCTGTTATCAGCGAACGTGCCGTGAAACGTCATCGTTTGCGTCGCTTGATTCCAAGTCCCGTCAACAAGGGCTCGACTAGGGCCGGACATCAACACTCCGGGGTATGTTTTGGTGGTTGGGTCATAGGTCACCAACATCTGGAATTCGGGTTCGTCACGGCACGTCCAGCGCATATCAAACGTATTGACCTGTGAGGACTTGTGCGAGGAAGTCGTCATTCCAACCGGCGATTTGCATTTTGCCTCGGAGGCTTTCTTGGAGCGGATGATGCTTGAGTCGCGTGATGGCGAAGCGTCATAGCCAACTGATACGCATCCCAGAAAATAACTGCGCGGCTGGAAACGCCGAGAATTCTGATGTCTCAAGGACTTCGGAAATTTGGCGAGCGCAGTTTTCAAATGGGATGCGTATGAGGTTGTTGCCGATCTTGCGTTCGCGCGTGTCCGCCATATGCGGATCGTCTTCGCGGAAGTTCACGTCGAGCACCCAGTGCATCGACTCGATGCCCCAGTGGCCGCGGACCGCTTCGCCGAAACGCTGGCCGCTCAGGTAACGGCTGAGGATGTCGTACCGCACGTCGTGTGTCTCGCGACTGTCGGCGTGGATCGTAAGCCGCACCGCGTAGCCGATGGCTTTGACCCACGGCCACTCCTTCTTCAACGGGAAGTCTTTGGGAATCCGAGTCAGACAGTCGCTGCGTTCGTCGATGTCCCGGTCACATCCGCCTCAATGCCGCTGGCGATCCACTCTTCAAAACACTTCTGGAACGCCTCTGGCTGGAGGACCATCAGCAGACGACGAAGACAGTCACGCGACGGGATCCCGTTGGGGAGTGCCAGATGTTGGGCCAACCACTCACGCTTGGATTTGGCCCAGCGATGAATCCCCGTCGGGCCACTCGCGCCACACAGGATGCCGCAGATGCTGATGACCACAATGTCCACCAACAGGTGCTTCCGATTCCGCGTGTGACGCGGATCCGACAGCGACTCGAAATGCGACCCGATCGAACCGACCTCCACAAACAACTCAGACACGCGACACCTCCTGGTCCCCAGCGTTTCAGCACGCAGTCAAAATCCAGGAGAGAAATACCAATCCAACAGCGATCGCGCCAGCTCGCTTACGCTACCCAACTCTGCGTGCTGGCCGTGCAGCAGAAGCTGGGAATCCAAGTTTCAACGTACACACGAAGCTTCTCGTATTGGCTCAAGATACCACTTATGGCGATCGCAGAAAATCACGGCGCTGTGTGAAGCGTTCGGCTCATCACGCGGAGCGATGATGGCTACGTAGCCGTCACCGCTCCGCGTGACGAGCCGAACAGGCAAACGCGCAGTTATTTCTTGCGATCCGTATGAGGCGTTCCAGTGGGGCACTTTGACTTGACTGTGCAACTCGAAGCTGTCACCCGGAGCAGTGCAGACGGTCGGTCTGTGTCACATTCATCCGGGACTCGGCACCCCGGTGCATTATTGAGGTGCTGTCGATTTCGCGGACAGTTCGACTCCTGATACGGATCCCCAAAAATAACTGCGCGCGATGAACGGCACGAGATTTGCGCCAGTTCCAACCATGATTTGATTACCGTCAACATGGCAGGAGGCTGGGTATGACGATCGTGGAGCATCATTCGGCGGAAGAGTTGCAGGGGCGATTTCGGCAGGAGAAGGACGCGCGGGTCGCCAAGCGGATTTGGGTCGTGTGGCAGGCTCGGCTGGGGAACACGGAGCCGCAGATCACGGCCGCGATCGGGATGGCTCGACGCACGGTGCAGACTTGGGTGCAACGGTACAACGCGGAAGGTCTGGCGGGATTGCGGGACCGAGTCGGGCGAGGCCGCGACCGATCCTGTCTGAGTCCGAGCAGCAGCGTGTGGCGGAACGCCTGGAAGAGGGGCCGCACGAGGGCGATGGCTGTTCGCTGCGAGGTCTGGACTTTCAGAAGCTCATTCAAGATCAGTTGGGCAAACTGATGTCGCTGTCGGCGGTGTATGACCTGCTCCACACACTGAACGATGAGTGGTTGGTGCCGCGGCCCAAGCATCGCAAATCTGATCCCGATGCCATCGCCGCGTTCCCAAAAAAGTCCCGGAAGAGCTCGCGAGAATTCAGGCCGAACATCCCAACCAACAGGTCGTCGCGTTCTTTCAAGATGAATGCCGATTCGGTCAACAAGGCACGCTGACTCGCGTGTGGGCGAAACGGGGCTCGCGGCCGACCGCGGTGCGTCAAACCGAATACGAATACCTCTGGGTGATCGGTGCTGCGAGCCCGCAGACCGGCCAAGCCGAGGCGATCCTCTCACCGGTCCTCAACACCGCGATCAGCCACCAATTCCTGGATCAGTTCTCTCGGGCACTGGCTCCCAACGTCCACGCCGCCATGATCTGGGACGGAGCCGGTTTCCACCGAGCTCACGATCTGAAGGTTCCCGCCAACGTGACGCTCATCACGCTGCCGCCGTACTCCCCGGAACTCAACGGCATCGAGAATCTATGGCACTACCTCCGCAGCCACTGCTGGTCCAACCGCGTCTACGCCAATGACGACGAACTCTTCGAGGTCGCTTCAACCACTTGGTGCCAGCACTGTCTTGACCCCGATCGAATCAAATCCGTCTGCGCCAAAAACGACATCCCAACGCGCAGTTAATTTGCGCGATCCGTATGAGTTTTTTGATCTGGAGGAGTTCGAACTGTCCGTGAAATCGACAGCACCTCAGTGTCCCGCTCTTCTTCAAAGAGCACGGTCAGTTCCGCTTCAGACATTCCGCTGGCGGCCACCTGTCGCCGAAAAGAAGCCAGGATTTCATCCAATGTCGGCTCGTCCTTCCGATTTTTGTTTGATCAATTCACAGGCGACCGCTTCGACGTTCCGCCCCGCGCGAGTCGCTCGTTCCACAATTTTTCGCTGAGTCTCGGCAAGCATCGTCATTAGGCACCTCCGGCGAGCGAACGCGGGGACAAAAGCGTCATTGTCCGCGTCTCGTCGCCGATCCAGAACCGCTGGCTGTCCCCGCGCGAGACGTTCTGTACCTCGCGCGGCCTCGAATGAGATGTTTAACCGCAACGCCATCGGCGTGCGGCGGCGAACCGCAGCACTCCAAGGTGACCGCCACTCAGAACCAATAGAACGAATGAGCGACCATCGACGACGGGACGTAGATGAGCAATGCAATCAGGGCGGCGGACAACAGGCAATACCGGCCTCGTGATCCGAGTCACGTCAGGCCGACGAGCAGCAGGAGTGTCGTCACACCCATCGCCATGAACTCCGCAGCGTCATGTGGATGGAACAGGAGTGAGCCCGGAATCATTCCGGGCAGGATCGGCCAAAGTTTGAGCCAGAACAGCCGATCGTCGGACCAGTTATTCTCTTCGACCAGCAGCCAACTGAAAGGGAGACAGAGACACGCCGCGACGACGGCCAACGACAGAGCGACACGCCGCCGGTTCTTGTGAAGCTCGATGCTGCCTGTCGTCGAACTCATGAATCAGCCGCCTCCACGCGATCGCACCTCGAACTGCGTCTCGACTCCAATCCAGAACGGCTGGCTGCCCCCGCGCGAGACGTTCTAACCCGTCTCGCATTCACCGGCAAAGCCCTGGAGTGCGGCGGCGCGAACACCGCCCGCCATTCAAGAACTCAAACGCTGTCCCACTTCTTGCGACTCACGAACTGCGAACCGCATTTCGGTTGTTCGATGACCGTACGATCGAGAATCAACCATTCTTGAATGGAGGGCTGCGTCCAGTCGCCGCACTCCAGGGTTCAGCGGGCGAAGGTGGGCGGCTTGAGAAGCTCGGTCCAGGTGTTGGGGTGTTTGTCCCACAGTTCGTTCGGCAGCGGCTCCTTGAGTGGCACGATCCACGGCTGCGGTGACAGGCTGCGCGTTTGGCGAGCGAGGTCGATTTGTGGATCGACCAGCAGTTGCTGGCGGCGGCCGTTGAGCGAACAGAAAATCTGAGCGTGAATCTCGACGTCGAGGTTTTTGGTTTCGCGGAATTCGGCCGCAAGATGCTGACTGAACTGCACCAGCAGGTCGGGATCGTAGCTCATGTAGTTCAGTTGCCACTCGTTGAGAGACCGCTGCGGATCAATCGAGATGACTTGCCGAGTCTTCTTGTCGATCGCAAACAACCGCATCGCCGGAGTCTTATCGCACAGCATCATTCGCCACGAGAAGTGCTGACCTTCCTCGGTCCAATCGACGTCGCCGGGATACAACAGATGTCGGAACGGGATAGTGAATTGGATCAGAAACCAAAGGCCGACACCGGCAAGAATGAGCGACCGCACTCGCAATTCCTGGCGAGCCGGCAGGCGGAAGCTCCCGGACAACTCGGCGTGCAGTGTCAGCGTTGCCTCTTGATCCGTCCGGGGGCTGACGCCCGCCGGCTCGCCGGGTTTCAGACGCAGTAATCGGCGCGGCCAATCGCGATCGAAGAACAGCGTCGTGGCACAGATCATGAACCACGGGAAGATGCCGATGCGGAACATCAGCGCGTTGAACAGATGGAAGATGACGATCACTCCGAACGCCCACAGGCGAGTCCGACGCCAAAGCATCAACGGAACGATGAACAGGTCGAGCAAGACCCCGCCGTAGCTAAAGATCATTGCCATCCACGGCTCACCGAAGAACGGGATGACTTCGCGAATGTGTGTCATGCGCGGCATCCACAGGCGGAGCGGCGCTCCGTGCAACCAATCGCCATTCAGTTTGGCGATCGCTCCGAAGACGTATGGGATTGCGATCTGAATTCGCAGCGTCCACAACGCGATCGTCGGCACAAAGTCCGATCGCCACTGCGGCCGGTGACGTGCGTCGAGCGAGCACATTCGATGCGTCGGCACAAAGATCAGCAGACCAGCGATCAAGCAGACCAAATACAAATGGTTAAGGTACGCCGCCTTCTCCATCAGCAGCACGTAGGTCCAACCAACGCACAACCACGCCGCCGCGAATCGAGTCAACAGGCCGATCGCAAGCAGCAGCGCCGCCACGCCGAGCAACACGAAATGCAGCGTCAGCCATTCCTCTGGCAACGGTCGAACCCAGCCGAAACCCAAGTAGGTGAAATGAATTCGCGGATCGAGATAGACGGTGTCGATCAAGCCCTCGACGAAAGTCCGCACAGCCTCCCACAACAGAATTAGCCCGAACGTCACGCGAAAGAAGACGAGCGACAACGCAGCGTGCGGCGCGAATGCTCGTTGAGAGATCGTTCGTAACAGGCTCGATGTTGGCGTGGAGTCAATCGGTTGCATCGTCATTGAAAGGCTCGGCGATGGCCCACCCAAAAAAAGAGCGAGGGAACCTTGTCGTTGTCCCTCGCTCAGAGTCTGAAGACTCGATGGTTCGAAAACCACTCGCGAAATTACCCAGCTTTGGGCATGGGGATCAGTTCGATGTCGACCTTGTTGTCGCCCGCATTCACTTCGACGTCCGCTTTCGAGGGGACCAGTCCATCATATGGTCCAACCACCGGCTTGGAGTTCTCGGAGTGTGTCTTTTCGTCGATGGGGACGATTGTTGGCGCATAATTCACTTTATGCTTTCCCAGCACGGCACCATCGTTCGTTCCATAGGTGCTGAGTTTGTAGGTGCCATCGGCCTCGACATTGCCAGCGCCCGGCTTTCCGGCCCGTCCTTTGGCGGCGGTGGACGGTCCTGGCGTGAACTGCACAACACCGCCGTTGACCGGCTGACCGTTGTGAGTGACTTTGCCACTGACGGTTCCAAGCGCGAGGTTATCCGAACCTTCTCCGCAGCCGATGGCTGATGTGACGATGACCATTCCACACAAAAATGAACACAGATCGCTCAGGCTGCATGTCTTGAATTCGCGCATTTTCTGACGCCTCCTCGCTACTCAACCATGAAGAAGAGAACCGGTGGCGGCATCGCTCCCGGTTCTTGAATACCAGTCCCACGTTCCCATTATGAGCGTGAGTTCGAGTTCGATTAGTAATTGCCGATCGTGATCTTGTCAGCCCGGCCAGCCAGTGCTCGATAGATTCGCAACGCATCAATGTTTTGCGAGATCAATCGCACGGTGCCGTCGCCAAACAAGAATTGGGCTCCGCCAGCGTGCTGGCCTCCAAAACTCGCATCGGAAGGATCCGACGTTCCCAACACTGCCGGCTTGCGGTTGATGTAGTACGTCTCGTCGGCCAAGCGCAGGCCACCGGTAAAGGGTGTTCGAACAGGACCACTCTTTTGACCGTGGATGCTTGCACGTTGACGTCCCGCCAATCGAAAGCATCCGCGATCGCGAAATCCGGCGGATCACTGTCTTGGGAATCCCCAAAAGAATTCACGGATTCGTCGTCAACTCTCCAATCAGCGATTTGTCCTTCACGTCCCACACTCGCAGCTTGCCGGTGAAATCTCCGGCGATGACTCGACTGCCGTCGTGAGTAAAGACGACTCGTGACGGGATGTCGGTGAAGCCCTCGAACTTGCCGAGCTGATTGGCTCCGCTGTTATTCCAGAGACGAGCCGTGAGGTCTCGGCCGACGGTGACGAAGTCGCCACTGCGAGAGTAGGCCACCGAGAGCACGCCAGGGATTTTGCCTCGCGGCAACGGCATTGGCGTCGGGCCGGTGTGGGCGTTGATCGAGCGAGTCGGGAAGCCGTCCTCGGCATACCAGAGAATGACTTTGCCGTCCTCGCTGGCGGTCGCAAGCATTTGTGAGTCGGCGCGCCAACTCATGTCGGTGATCATTTCTTTGTGGTCGCCGAGCGTGAAGAGGATGCTGCCGGTCTCCGGTTCCCAAACGTAGACGCCGCCGTTGCGGTCGCCGCTGGCGAGCATTTCGCCGTTGGGGCTGAACTCGATCGACGTGACCCAATCGGTGTGCTTCTTGATCTTGTGCTTCAGTTCGCCGGTCTCGGTCGAGAAGATTTTCACCAGCTTGGCCGGCCCGCCGAGCGCGACCCATTTCTGATTCGGACTGATGTCGGCGGCGAGCACGCTGTCGGACTCATCGCCAATCTCGGTGATCCGCTTGCCGGTCGTCACGTCGAACAGCACGGCCTTACCGACGTCCGCTCCGCGCCCGCCCGCCGCAAGCAACAACTTGCCGTTGCGGCTGAACTTCAAGACGTGCGGAATTCGTTCGGGAAACGGCAGCACGCCGATCAACTTCAGATCGTCCGTGTTGTAGAGCAAAATTCGCTCATGCCCTGCCACCGCGACAAGCGGTGCCCACGGACTGGCTGCGAGCGCGGTGACCGGATGCGGACGCTTGGTCTGCGGCAGCGACAACTCCGGCAACTTCTCCGGCATCGGCGGCGGACCATCCGGCTTGCCGGTCGAGACCGACGCCAAATCGAGATCGACTTTGCGCGTCGCATTCTTTGCCGCGCTGACGGATGTCTCCGGCGCGCCGAGTTCAATCCACTTCTTGATGACCGCGAGATCGGCTTCCGGAATCTTCGCAGCCTTCGGCGGCATGAACGGCTCTTCGATGTGAGCGACCGCTTTATAGAGCCGGCTGGAATCGGGACTCCCTGCCGCGATCGCCTCGCCGCTGCTGCCGCCGGCCATCAGTGTTTGATACGTCATTACGTTGAGGTCCGACGTCGCCTTGTCCGGGTTGTGGCAGTTCCCGCAATGCTTCCGCAGAATCGGCGCGACGTGGTCTTTGTAGGTGACGACTTCTTTCGGCTTGGCTTCCGTCTGAGCGAAAACCGGGAACGAGAGAAGACACACCGTCAAAAAGCTGAAATAGCGAATCATGCTTGAACTCAGTGAGCACCCGGAAAAGACCGAAGACATTTTCAACGCAAAGTCGCAAAGAAAACCGCAAAGACTCGCGAAGGAATCTCTTTGCGAAACTTTGTATTCCCTCTTCGCGACTTTGCGTTGAAAACGGTTTTGAAATTAGTGGTTGAACGCGAACTCGGTGGAGTTGAACAGGCCCCAGAGGATGTCGCCATAGACCATCAGCGGGACGTTGCCGGCTTGGCGGGCACGGGCTTCGGCAAGTTGTTTGTCGGTCGTGGCGATTTGCTTTTCGAGGTTGCCGAGAGCCTCGGCTTCCTGGCCGTCTTCCTTCAGCTTTTCGTATTCAGCTTTCAGCGACTTCGATTGCTCTTCGAGGCGGCGATAGGCTTGGTCGATTTGTGCTCGCAGGCCGGCGAGCTTATCGACTCGTTCAGGGTCGTTGAGTTCTTGATTGATGATGTCCACTAGCTTCGCGATCTCTTCGGCGGTCGGCTTGCGCGAGAGGGCGAGGATGTAAAGTTCCTCGACGATCTTCTCTGGCGGTTGCTTCGCGGCCAGCAAGCTCGGAATCAGTTTGCTGCCGGCGACCTTCAGCGTGATCGTGTCGCCGTTGACGAGATGCAAGGCTTGCGAGAGGTTCGCCTCCTTGTTGACCTCGCACGAGCAGGCCGATTCGCGAGGTGCTCGACCAAATGTCGTCAGGAAGAAGTTCGTGACGTTACCGGCGTAGATTTGGACGGCTCGCGTGCCCTGCGGCGACGATTGGAAGCGGTCTTCGGTGCCGGTGATGCGCGTGATCGTGTCGAGCAGCACTTCGGCTTGCAGGCGGCGGACGTAGCCGTGTGAGAAGTACGCTTCGTCCAGTTCGTTGGTCGGGTTCGTCGCGGCGGAGAGTTGATACGCTCGCGAGTTGCAGATGTCCCGAATCAGCCTCTTCTTGTCGAAGCCGTATTCGGCCAGCTTCACACCGAGAGCTTCGAGCAGTTCCTTGTTGCTGGGCGGATTACTGATGCGGACGTCATCGACCGGCTCGACGATGCCTCGGCCGAAGAAGTGCGACCAGATGATGTTCGACATCGTTTGTCCGAACGCCGCGTTGTCGGGCGACGTCAGCCATTTCGCCAGTGAGGCGCGCGGGTCTTGGCCTTCGACATCTGGTGCGTCGCCGCCCAAAAACTTCGGCTTCATCTTGCGGCCGTTGACGGGGTGCTCGACGGTGTTGTTCGCGTTGTTGTTGAAGACGACGACTTCGCGGCCTTCGACGCCGCGTTTCATGTTCACGCCGGCGAAGAAACTGGCGAAGCCGTAGTAATCATCCAGCGTCCAACGATCGAACGGATGGTTGTGGCACTGAGCACATTGGATGCGTGTGCCGAGAAAGACTTGAGCGAAATCCTCGGCGGTCTTCTGCGGCGTGAGCCGTTCGTTGGCGGTGTAGAGGTTCGATGTCGGCTGCTTGATGTTGCTGCCGTTGCCGACGACCAGCTCCGCCACGAACTCGTTGAGCGGCCGGTTCGCCGCCATTTGATCATGAACCCATCCGGCATACGACCACATCGCCTTGGAATCGCGGCCGTACTGCGGCTGATTGTTGACGGCTCGAATGCGGAGCAGCTCGCCCCACTTCATCGCCCACAGGTCGATGAACTCTTCGCGGTCAAGCAGCGAGTCGATCAACTTTGCGCGTTTCTCCTTGGCAGTGTCGGCGACGAAGCGATCGTATTCCTCGCGCGTCGGCGGAAGACCGATCAGATCGAGCGAGACGCGCCGCAGAAACGTTTCATCGTCGCAGATCTCGGACGGAGCCATGTGCAGCTTCTTGAGCTTGTCGAAGACGAGCGTGTCGATGAAGTTCATTTCCGGCACGTCCTTCCAAACGAAGTTGTCATCGGTCGGCAGGACGATGACTTCGCTGCCGACGGTGAACTTGTTGAAACGAGCGAACACAAACGCGCCGCCCCGATTGTTGGCCTTCGCGACCCCGTCTTTGTCGATGCTCGCGACCGCGTCGTTGTTCGTCAGAAAGAGAGCCAGTCGCGTGACGTCGCGCACCGAGCCGTCCGAGTATCTCGCCATCACGACGGTCTTCTGCGTCTGATCCTTCCCCGCGAACACGGTCTTCGACGGCAGCAATTCAATGCCGAGCGGTTCCGGCGTGTCCCCCGTGTCATCCGGTGCGCCCGCTTCGATCCAGCGAAGTATTGCGCGATAGTCGTCGCTATCGGTCGTGAAGAGTTGCCCGCCGGTGTGATCAACTTCGCCGGTGGATTTCTCCAGCAGCAAGCTCTTCTCCGGCACGGCGAGATCGAGTCGCCGACCGATCAATTGCCGAGTCAGCTTGAAGTAATCACCCGCCGGGTCGTACCCGAACAGCGACAGATGAAACCCGTCCTTCCCCTTCGCCGCTCCGTGACAGCTTCCGGTGTTGCATCCGCTCTTCATGAAGATCGGCATGACATCCAGCCGAAAGCTGACATCGCGTGAGACCTGCGAGTCCTTCACGACCACCGGCACTTCGGCCTTCTGCTGTCCGAGTTCAACGATCAGCTTCGTCTCGCCGTCCGCCTTGGGCTTGAGCGTCTGCCCGGAAACCTCAGCGATCTTCGTGTCGGCCACTTTCACTCTGACAGTCGCGGTGACATCGCGCGTGACTCCCTGATCGTTGACTAACTGCACAGCGATCGTCTGCCGAGCCTCTTGTCCTCGCAGCGAAATCTCCGAAGGGAAGACTTTCAGTTGCGTGCCCGCGTCGGCGAGGCAAATTCCGATTCCAAAAATCAACAAACAAACCGACGTGACGGCTGAGAAAACAGGTTTCATAGGTAATTCTCGTATTAGTCGAATAGATGCAAACGTGTTCTCAAATACTTTCTATTGTCGATTCAATTCATCCGAGTCGGCCGACGGAATCAGCGAAATCATTTGTGCTTGAAGCTCATTCGCTTGGACGACCCCTTTCACGAGGAGGAGTTTCACGACAGCTTTCAAGCATAGCCGAAGGTCTCGGTTCTCACGTTCAAGTTCCTCAAGCGAGCGCTGCACGTTTTCGACTGCGGCATTTCCAGCAGTCACTTCCGAACTTGTTCGATCATAAGCATCCGCCAACCTGCGTAATTGCTCCGCTTGCGATTGTTCAGGAAAAAAGAAATCAATTAGGTCCATAACACATCCTCAACACGAATCTCAACGAGATAGTCATCCCCCTGTCGGTTTCATCGCGGCCATGCGGCGTTCGATTTCTTCGTGGCTGACATCTTCGACGTGCGTGGAGACCGTCCATTTGTGGCCGAACGGATCTTCCACTGTGCCGGAGCGGTCGCCATAGAACTGGTTCTGCAAGGGGCGAATCTCTTTGGCTCCGGCGGCGATCGCGCGGGCAAAGACTTCGTCCACGTTGGGCAGATAAATCATCAGTCCGACGGGCGATCCGCCGATGGTCTGCGGACTCAAGGCGTTCATCTGCGGGAACTCGTCAGCCAGCATGATGATCGAGTCGCCGATTTTGATCTCAGCGTGCATGAGCACGCCACCCGGTCCCGGAACACGAAATAACTCGGCCGCGCCGAAGGCTTGTTTGTAGAACTCAATCGCGTCGGCTGCGCCTTTGATGATCAAGTATGGCGTGACGCTGTGGTAGCCATCGGGAATCGGTTTGACTGACATGGTGAGTTCCAAAGTAGCCGTCTCGCTCCGCGAGACGATTGCCGAATGGGATTCGAGTTTGATTGCGCGGCCGACCCTCTGAACCAAATGACGTCTGCTCCGCGCTCGGCCTTCGTCTCGCGGAGCGAGACGGCTACTTCATCGCCGCCTTCACGCCGCGTTCAGCGTCGATGCGGAGCGTGCCGTAGCCGCTGAGTTGCTTCACCGCTTGGCCGTCTTCGATGACCGTGACTTCGAGCGTGATCCCTTGATAGCCGCCGGTGAGGCATTCGTCGGTAGCTTTCAACGTGAACGTGACCTCTTTGTCTTCGGAAGTGATCTCGCGGAACGGCTCGACCAGCTCCACTCCGCGCGGCAGACGAATCAACGTGGCCTTGGCTTTTCCCTCAAACGGTTTCAAGTGGTTGAGTTTCACGGTGAGGTTCGCGGTCTTGCCCCGTTCGATCGACGCGCGGGCGAACTTCGCGTCGATGTGCGGTTCGGCGACGAGCAGTTTGAACGTCTTCGTCGAGACGTAGGTCCGGTTGGCTCCGTCGCGATACGCCGGGCGTTGAGCACCACTCACGGCCGAGAGCGTGACTTCATACGACCCAGCCGTCGCGTTGCGAGCCGCACCTAGCAGGTATTCGCCCTCGGCCTTTTCGACCTTCATCGTGATGGGCGTGCCAGTCGAGACTCCGTTCGGCTTCCATTCCATTGCGACGCTGACCGGTTCGTCGAAGCCCTCGGCCCGGACGATCTTGAATTTCAGAGAGATCTCGCCGTTCTGCACGAGTGCGGTTTTCGGTTCGTCAATCTCGATCGAGAATGGCGACGGTTCTGTGACGGCCAATGCCAATTTTTCGAATGTGTTGAAGAGGTAGTAGTCGTTGTTCCCCGCACCACTCATCGGGATCGACTGGCGGAAGCCGGAGACGAGCGTAGGTTGGACGCCCTCGTCCGACAGGCTTTTTACATCGTCGGAGCTTTTCGCATCGTCGGATCGGACGGGGGCGTCCAAGCTACGAGCGGGTCTGGCGACGATTTCGATGAACTTGCCTTGCATCTTCGCGTCGGGAGCCGCCTCAAAGACAACTGGAACGCGCGGCATCGCGGCAGTCACTCGCGGTGCGTGCATCGTCACCCCTTCGGGCAGGCCGAGTGCAACCAATTCCAGATCGCCAGCGAAGGGGCGATTTGAGTTGATGATCGAAAGCTGAGTGTTGTACCGCCCACCGCTCGGCACGCTGATTGACTGACGCGACTGCGGCTGAAACGCAGCCTCGCCGTCTTGCGGGATGTAGACGTAAACGGCGTCGGTTTCCGGAGAGATTTCAACGCGATAAACAAAGTCCGCTCCGCCGTTGCCGCGATCGTCTTCAACGCCGAGCACGTACTCACCATCGGCTGCCGCCGTGAAATCGAGGATCGGATCGAGCGTGTCGCGGTTCATACCACCGAACGGCGGATAGCCGAGTTGATTCGGTCGCGAATCGGTCGCTCGTTGAGGATTGCCTTTCGTTCCGACCTGCTTGATCCAAATCGTCGGATCGAGCGGTGAGCCAATCGCGTTCGCGAGGCAATGCACTTTGAAACGTTCCCCCTTCTTAGCGGTGAAGCGGAAGCAATCA
>JAYVQJ010001159.1:0-3561 GCA_043777235.1 Planctomycetia bacterium | reverse complement strand
ATCACAACCGACCGGACGTAGGCATCCGGTCTACAAAGTGGCGCGTATCACTGACAACCGAAGACTCTAACGTTGGCGAGAAATTCTGATTGGTTGATCATGCTTCGTGAAGCGTCGGCCCTCGCTCACGCTGCGGGTTACTGCCGACCGTTCGCCGTCATTTGCTGAATCAAGAAGTCCCACATGTCGGCGTACTGCTCGCTCGGTTGGCCAGGGTACTTCACATAGCAAGTAACACCTCGTTCGCGAGCCATCCTCTGAAAGCCGAGGCACCATTGCGGAGCGTGAACCAAGTAGTCCATCCGCTCGACGTTCTCCGGTTGAGTCAGCCCCCAATTGTTCTCGAAGAAGATCGGGGCTGAGTGCTCATGCAGCAGCATTTCGGGAGACCACTTGGCAATGAGGTCCGTCAGCGAGTCTCGTTTCGCGAGCGATTCCTCGAAGCTCATGCCAAACGCCGGAGCTCCCCACTTCACACCCGGAACCCATTCCTGCATCCGTCGTGGATCAATGCTCGGCTGACTTCGCCATGCTCCGACGCCGACCACGCGAGTCGATTGCCGCTCGACCGGATCGTCGGACTGCGGGTTCACTCGATCCTTCGAGCAACCGACAAACAGAGCCGGCAACGCCCCCTGAGAACCGCCACCGACTGTGATCCGCTGCGGATCGAGATTCCATTCTGCCGCGTGCAACTTCAAGAACTGCACCGCTCGGCAAGCATCGAGCAAACAGACCGAAACCGGCGGATGAATCTTCTCGTCCATCGCATCCTTCATCACCCGCATCTGCACACCGACGACGGCGCACTCTTTCGCAAAGAACCGATTCACATCCGGCACCGACTTGCTCGGAGCCCACAACCCGCCAAACCACACCAACACCGGAAACGGCCCCACTCCCTTCGGCGGAACGTAGAGATCCAGTCGCTGATGCTCATGCGGGCCATAAGCCACATCGGCCTTCGTCGGCATCGGCTTATCGGCCGACCATGCGCGGCCGGACCAGGCAACCATCCATATCAATATCCAAGCGAGACAAAATCGTTTCGTGTTCATTTCTTCGACACTCTTATCCATGGGCAGTCAACTGCTCTTTTCGGCTGCCCACGGATGGCAAGGCCGAATCACGGATAAAGCAGGCAACTACCTGACCAACATCCAGTCGACCATCGCCTTTTCTGGAGCCCCCTTTTCAAACGTCACCGTAAAACCTTCAGCGGTCTTCTCGGACACCGCGCGCTGACTCAGCCATGACTGCTCAATGAACACTGCATAATCGGCATCGGATTCGGGGGTCGGGAATGTAATACGAATGGTCGCAGACTTCGGGGCGACGGCGATGTTCTTGCCCCGCAAGTTTTTTGCCGGCTTCGAATCGCCAGAAAGTCCGCTCACCTTTGAGACCGATCCGCCGGCGCTGAGGCCGCCGCCGGTGAATTGGAATTCGCCGGTGGCGCGGCTGACTTGCAGCGAAGCGACTTGCGGAGTCTTGGCTGGAGCGGAGACTGCTTTTGTGATGCCGGTTTTGCCGCTGTCATCGGGGGCTTCTGCCTTTTGACCGTAGTGCCAGTGGATGGGCTGCTCGTGATGCGGTTGCTGGAACAGGATCGCGGCGCGGGCGAAGTCGGCTTTGAAGTTCACACCGACGGTCGTGGCCGAGTTCACGACGATGACGTTATCCCACGCCGGTTTTTGTTCGTGACGTTTCACGACGTCGTCGATGTTCGCGGGGCCGCCGGAAACGGAGACCACGGAGTAACGCGACGCGGCTCCTTGGTTGTAGGCATCGACCACCGGGGCCGGGTATTGGCCGGGGACGTCTTCCCACATCCAGCTTCGGAAGACGGTTGGCTTGAACGGATCGGGGCCGATCGCTTGTTCGATTGGGTCACCCTTCTCGAAATCAAACGGCGAATTCATCGCCGAATGTGGAGCGACTCCGAGCACTCGTTGACCGCCGCGATCGCCGCCGGGTAAGGCTCGCGAGACGTCGTTGACGTACGCGCCCGGAGCGATGATGTAGCTCAGCGGTCGCAAGTGGCCGTCCCACGAATAATTGTCGGTGCGGTACAACGTCGGACTGCCGGCGCTCTTCGCGCCCCACCAGAAGCGTTGAATCTCGATCTCTTTCGTGCCGTCATCGTTCGCTTGGAACTTCGTGATCAAGTACCAGCGGTACGTTCCCTTCGGCGTCTTCTCGGTCGGGTCGTCGACGGCGAAGTAGCGGCCGACGACTTCCGGCGTCCACGGGCAATCTTTGTCGCCCCGAATCAGGCCGCCGAATTTGCGCTCGGTCGAGTTACTGATCGGACTCTTGATCAATCCGGTCGCATAGTCCTGACCTTCAAACACGCTCATCTTCGGATCGGGAAGATCGAACTCGTTGCGGCCGGTGACGATCAACACCTTGCCGGCCGTGACGTACTTCTTCGGATTGCGATTGATCAACGGTCGCGAGTCACCCAGCGTCTGCACGTTCTGCGCGGAGTTGCCAAACGTCAGCTTTGCCGAGTCCCAATCGACCGACTCGACGGTTCCTTTGAAGTTGTCTTCCTTCGAGCGAATGAACGCGGCGTAGCAATTGCCGTTCTCGTCGCCGGCGGCCGAGTGGATGTTGCTCATGTAGTTGAAGTCGCAGTAATAGATGTAGGTGTCGCCGTGAGCGTACTGATTGCGGATCACCTTCACGTCGTAGGTTTGATTGTCGTTGTGACTCGTCTGGAGCATGTGCAACAGGCCGGTGTTCGACTTGTTGTGCAGGATCGCTCCGGTGACGTGATCGAGATCGGTGTCGGCGACGAAGTAGTGCAGCCGCTTCTCCGAGTCATACCCCAGCGACTTCACGACGCCGCGCGTGACTCCGCCTCCGTATCCCGGCCCGCCATGCAGATTCAGAAACTGTCCCGGATGAATGCCTCGCACCGTCGGCAGATAGAACCGCTGATCCTTCCCCTTCGCGACCGGAGCTTGCAGGTAGTCGAGATAACTACTCGACCCCGACACGATCTGGCTATCGAGCGTGATGGCGGGATGCGTTCCCCAATGCGGCAAGCTGTCGCCGTCAGCCAATCGAATCGGCCGCTCGATCCGCAATCCCGACAACGGTGGCACTTGGACGATGACGCTCTTGCCGTCGTGCGCGACGACCGTGACTCCTGGCTCGGTTGTCCAACGCTTCGTCTCGGCTGGCGGCTCAGGCGACCGAGTTAATCCCTGCAACGACTCCTGCTTCGATTGCAACTGCCTCCATTGGTCTTGAGTGAGCGACAACACGCCGCCCGATTTCCGAAGCTCGGCGATCGCGTTGTGAAACGTCTCGGCCAATTGCTTCGAGCCGACATCGCCGAACTCACTGAGCTGCCGTAGCGATGATGGTTGAGGCTCCGCCGCGTGAAGCGCGACGTTGGTCCCAAAACAGAGCGCGATCCACAGACCGCAGACTTGCCACGCATGGAGTTTCATCAGTGCTCTCCCAAAGGTTTGTGAACCCGCGTTTTAACAGGACGAATATGAGTAAGACGTTCGCCGAATGGCGTAGGACGGCCTTCCCAGGCCGTCG
>JAYVQJ010001158.1:0-3567 GCA_043777235.1 Planctomycetia bacterium | reverse complement strand
TGCAACTCCCCGTGTTCCTTCGGCGTGTGATGCGCATGGCAAATGAGAATGCCGGGCATCGACTCGCGGGGCAGGGCAGGGCGGTAGAGATTCGCCGTGACCCACCAGCCGGGGCGGCTTTCAAAAAGAATGTTCTCGATCACGAAGCCGTCGCCGTCGAATGTCGAGCTGACATGGGAACGCACGGACTTAGGCTGAGTCCACCAGTTACCGAGTGACTTCTTCAGAGCCGCGAGCTTTGCCTTTCGGAATCGCTCCCAGTCGGTGCGATTCTTGATCTGTTGCCATTCCACGGAGCTTTGTTCATTCGCTGCCCGCACTGCTTTGCGCTGTTGATCGCGGACTTGATTGGTGAACGCTTCTCGCTCGGCGGCCGGGACAACGCGTGCGTCGAGCGATTGCAAAGCTTTGACCAGCGACTCATCGGCCGCTCGCGCGGGCGAAGTCATGATGTTGGCCAAAAGAAGAAAAAGGATCACGGCTATCGGCCATCGGCTAACGGCCATCGGCCGGGCCATTTCCGAAACGATCGTGTTCATTTCCGAACTCACTGCGAGGTGACTATTCTGCGTCCCCTTCCGCCGAACGTCGGCGGTGGGTGCGGCGGGAATCAGAACACAACACAACGTCCAGCGACAAGGTGCCGACCATGAGCAGCCCGGAAGCGAAAGCCAAAGAACTCGGACTCACGTTCACGGAAGTAAAGCCCGGATACCTCAATCTGTGTGCGAAGACGGGGAACCTGCTGTTCACGTCGGGGCACACCAGCGACATGAAAGGGAAGCTCGGCCGAGACCTGACTGTCGAGCAAGGCTACGCGGCGGCTCGCGAGTGCATGGTCAAGATACTGAACTCGGTGCATCACACGCACGGGACGCTTGACGGACTGCGGTGCGTGAAGCTGCTCGGCTGCGTGAACTCGACGCAAGACTTCACCGATCAGCATTTGGTCGTCAACGGAGCGTCCGACCTCATCCATCAACTGTTTGGTAAAGAGGGAGACGGCTGGCACGCTCGCAGCGCGCTGGGCTTCGCATCGCTGCCGACAGGACCGGCGGTCGAGGTCGAGGCGATTTTTGAAATCAAATCGTAGACCGGTCACTCCGAGCTTGTGAATGTTTCCGTAGCTGAAGTCGCCAGACTTCAGATTTCGCCGAGGAATCTGAAGTCTGGCGACTTCAGCTACAAATTCACTCACAGACTCTCCGTGACCGGAATTCGAGTCACGGAGTGACTCGTCTACTTTTCACGCGACCTCGCAACAATTTCTCACACGGAGTTTTCAATGATCGCAAATCGACAATGGATGTTGGCAGTCGCGATAAGCGTGGGGTTGTCTCAGGCCGCGATAGCCGCCGATGGCGATTGGCCGCAGTGGCGCGGTCCGACGAGCGATGGGCACTCGGCCGAGACCAACGTGCCAACAACTTGGGATGAAAGTTCAATCGCTTGGAAGACGGCACTGCCGGGTAGCGGACAGTCGTCGCCGGTGATCGTGGGAGATCGCATCTTCCTCACGGCGGAGAACGGCAAGGGGCGAGAACGCATTGTGTTCTGTGTTGATCGCCGCGATGGCAAGATCGTCTGGCAGGAAACTGTTTGGACGGGTGAGCCGGAGAAGACTCACGCGATGAATGGTTGGGCCTCGGCGACTTGTGCAACCGATGGGCGGCACGTCGTGGCCTTCTTTGGTCGAGGTGGAATGCACGGATTCACGGTCGAGGGGAAAAAACTCTGGTCGCGAGACCTCGGCAAGTTTGAAGGACCGTGGGGCACGGGAGGCTCACCGGTCATCGTCGGCAACATGGTCATTCAGAATTGTGACGCTGAAGGTGAAGCCTCGATCACCGCGCTGGATTTGGAGACCGGTAAGACGATTTGGCAAACGCCGCGCGATGTCCCGGAACGAGGCGGCTGGAGTTCTCCGGTGCTGACTCGCGGCGACAAACCGGAAGTTGTCTTGAACGGCTTCAATGGAGTGACGGGTTACGATCCGGCGGACGGGAAGAGGCTCTGGTTTTGCAAAGGTTTCGCGGGCCGCGGCGAGCCGACCGCTGTTCCCGGCAATGGCGTGGTCTTCATGCTCAATGGAAATCAAGGCGATTTCTACGCGGTCAAACCCGGCGGTTCGGGAAACGTCACGAACAGTCACATGGCGTGGCACACGACGCGCAAAGCCGGTCGCGATCAACCGTCGCCGATCGTGGCAGGTGGCGTGATCACGGTCGTCAGCATGGATGGCGTTGGCAACGGCTACGATGAGCAGACCGGCCAAGAACTCTGGAAGGATCGGCTCGGCGGGAAATTCACGTCGTCACCAATCTCCGCGAACGGTTTCGTTTATTTCCAAAGCGATTTCGGCGAGACGGTCGTCATCAAGCCGGGAGCGAAGCTGGAGATCGTCGCTCGCAATGCGTTGCCTGGCACCGGAAGCGAAGTCTTCCGAGCGTCACTGACCCCGTCGCGCGGCCAGATGTTTTCACGATCGAACAGCACGCTGTATTGCGTGGGTAAGTAGCCGTCTCGCTCCGCGAGACGAAGGCCGAACGCGGAGCCGATGCTCACTTTTTCTGAAGCTCGTTTTGAAATTCATCCTGATCCCCATTCGGCAATCGTCTCGCGGAGCGAGACGGCTACAAAGGAACAACATGCTCGCAGGACAATTCACCGCACCGCACCGCATCGACCTCGTGGAAGCGCCGGAGCCGCAGCTCACGCCGGGTAGCAGCGGCGAAATTATTTTTGAGCCGGAGCTGACCTGCCTGTGCGGATCGGACACTCCGTATTTCACTTGGAGCGGCGAGTGGCCGATTCGTCTGGGACATTCGCTGCACGAGATGATCGGCCGAGTCGTCGCGACGAACGGGCAGCGCTGGAAAGTCGGCGACCGAGTGCTCTGCGTGCCGCCCGAACAAAACGGCTTGTGGGAGCGATACACCGTCTCCGAAAATCAGTGCGTCGCGATTGATCCGCGCTGCTCGGACAGCGAAGCCGTGCTGGCTCAGCCGTTGGGAACCGCGCTCTTCGCGCTGAAGAAGTTGCCGACGCTGGTCGATCTCGATGTCGTGATTGTCGGCCAAGGTCCGATGGGGCAGCTCTTCAACATGAGCGTGAAGGCGCTGGGAGCTCGACAAGTCATTGGCATCGACAAGCTGGAGTCTCGGCTGAAGACCAGCGTGAAGTGCGGCGTCACGGCGACGATCTGCAACGCGGTCGAAAGTCCGGTCGCGAAAGTCAAAGAGCTGACCGGCGGCAAGGGGCCGGACATCGTCATCGAAGCAGTCGGGCACGCCGAGCAGCAATTCAATCTGTGCATCGAGTTGCTCGGCTACGGCGGCCGGATTCTGTATTTCGGAGTCGCTCCGGAGATCATCAACGGACTGCGGTGGCGTGATCTGATCTTCAAGAACGGGACCGTTCACACGAGTATCGGCCCGGATTTCCGCCGCGACTTCCCGTTGGCGATGCAGTGGATCGCCGAGCGTCGAGTCGATGTGAATCCGCTGGTGACTCACACCTTTCCGCTGGCCGAAATTCAGACTGCATTCGAGACGTTCCGCGATCGTC
>JAYVQJ010001157.1:0-3567 GCA_043777235.1 Planctomycetia bacterium | reverse complement strand
TCATGACGCGGCCCCCCCTTTTCAAAGAATTGAAAAGATTTCTCCACTTATCGCCAGCGGACAGACATGATCAGTGGAGCGTACTGGTGCCAATCTAGAACACAAGGTCAGTTACGAATGAGCATCAAATCGCACCGACATGTCCCGCTTCGAACAGTCGCGCGTCAACACTGCGTCGTCGGCGTTCGATCGCCGGAGTCAGCACGCGCGTGTGTGGGATCGTGCAGAGGTACTCGCAGATCTCCCAAACGTCCTCTTCAGTCGTCATCCAATTTAAGTGATCGAAGCGATGCAGATTGACTGGTCGCGAAAAAGTCCGCAGCGTTTTCTCGCCCGCGCCGTTGAAGTAATGCTCATAGTAGGACATTACCAATTCACGGAGCGTCCGATAGACCGGCTCGCGAAATCGCAGCCCAGCATAGTTCGATTTCGCGACCGCTCCCCAACGATCGTGTTCGCGAAAGACGGCGAGCAAATGGTCGTCGTCGCGGATCGCTTCAAGGTCGATGATCAGCGGTGGAAAACCATTGGCATCGAGTGCGGCCGCGGCGAAAAAAGCACCTTCGGCACAATGAGCGGCACGATCGCGGATGACGCGCCGCGGTGAGCGGCAGGTCGTTTCCGGGTTGTACCGGACTTTGTTGTCCAGAAACGCCTGGATTTTCTCGGGCCGATTCAAAGTCTTGAGCAGGCCGAGTTCCTCGGGCGAAAGGGGTCCATCCATGAGCGTCACCTTTCGTTGTGTGAGGCAATCGTCCTGATTACGAGTGACTGCCAATCAGCGGCTCGAATTGGCCAACTAATCGTGTCACCGCTTCGGCGGGGTTCATGTTCATCAAGACTCGGCCGCCGGTTCCCCAGCGTCCTTTTTGATAATGAAAGACAGCGGCGGCATCACGTACCGTGTCGACGGCGGCGATCCCCTCCATGTCTCCCCCTGCGATCGCTTCAAATCGAATTTGCAATCCGACGAACGCCGTGAGCAATCCTGTATCGCAAGCACGAGCGAACGTCACTTCGCTTTGCCAATCACCATCGAGCCACTTCAAGCCGCGCGGCTTTCCAGACGTGCGCGCCAAATCGAAGAACTTGGCTTCCAATTGCTCACGCTGCATACGGAACTGTTGCAGAGCTTTGTCCGCTTCCGCTTGGCGTCGCGCCGCACGATTCGGGCCGAGAAATCTGAAAGCAAACCAGAACGAACCGGCAGTCAGACTCACAACAGCAATGATGATGGCGGCGATCACGATGGGAGACGGCATCGTTGGCTCCTTCAAAACGGTGCGGGGATCGTAGGCGCGAGTGATCACTGTTCCAAGCGAGGGATGGGTGGCACAGTCGGCTCAAACACGCGTTCTTCGGAGGGCAACAGGAAGCTAAACGTCGAACCGCAGGGTGAGCCGGACTTGAACCACAATCGGCCGCTGTGGCTTTCAATGATGGTCTTACACAACGAGAGGCCCAGTCCAAGACCGCCCGGTTTGGTGGTTTGAAAGGCTCGAAAGAGATTGGGCTGGTGCTCAGTCGCAACACCGCATCCCCAATCAGTGACTGACACTCGCAACCATCCGGCCCGCTCTTTTCTTAGCTCGACGAGCATCCGGCGTTCTTCGTCCGGGACATTCTCCATTGCTTCCAGCCCATTGCGGATCAGGTCAATCAAGACCTGCGTGATCTCCGAGCGATCGGCGTAGGCCTTGGGTGTATTGAGGTCGGTCTCGATGTCGATGGTCACGTCGGCCCAACGCCGGTCGAATTTTGCGATGCGTGCCGCGTCGTTGACCAGCGGCGCGAGGTCCAGCCAAGCCCGATCCATCTCGTGTCGGCGAGCAAAGCCAATCATCTCACTGATCGTGTGGTCGGCTTCGTCAGCCTCTTCGAGAATCATGACCAGCGTTTCGCGGAGTTCCTCGCCGAGTATTTCGTGGCTACGGTCCAAGTTATTGATGAGGGCCATCGCCAAATTGCCGACGTTGCTAATCGGATGCTTGACGCGATGCGCGATTCCCGCCGCCAATTCGCCCAGCAGACGTAGTCGGCCCGCATGAAACAGTTGCGCGTTGAGTTGTCTGAGTTCCACTTCCTTCCGGCGTCGTTCGGTGACATCCACAGCACTCGTGAGACAAGCGGTATGCCCCTCAATGGTGATCGGAGCCAACGTCAGGTCAATCCAACGATCTTCCCCTGATTTCGTGCGGAGCGCCACTTCACGCCGCCACGCCGTCCGTTCGCCGCGCAAGCAACGTTCAACGTGTTGTCGGGTTTCCGATTGAAACTCGCCGTGAATCAAGCTGAGCAAGTCGGTACGCAGTAATTCAGAATTTAAGTAGCCGCTCAATTCCGTCAGTGCGGGATTCACGTATTGCGTGTGACCGTCGCGGTAGATCGCAACTAATGCCGGGATCGTTTCCGCCAATGTGCGAAACTTCGACTCACTTTCACGCAATTGCTCCTCGGCACGTCGTCGTGCCGTCACGTCGCGAGCAATCATCAAGTACGCCGTCTCACCGAAGAACTCGACCACTGAATACGTCACGGCGACGTCAATGATCGTGCCATCCGCTCGACGGTATTTGGCTTCAAACTCGCTGGTCTTCGGGCTGTAGACCGAGACGATGGAACTCCGCATCGAAAGCATGGGGATGACCAGCTCGAAGTCACTGCGGCACATTCGCAACAGTTGCTCGCGTGAGTAACCCAGCAACTCCGGCAAGCGGTCGTTGAACTCACGAACCGATTCCTCGCTGCCTGCCACCACAAATACGGCATCTGGAGAATTCTCGAAGAGAATGCGATATCGCACCTCGGCAGTGCTCGTCGTGAGATGGTGTCGAACACGCTTTTCGGGTTGACGCCACGGGAGCTTCTTACGAACCGATTCGATCAGTCTTGCCCACCATGTTGGAACGACACGTTCCGTTCGAAACGTGATTTGGTCCGCCGACTTTTCGAAACGGTGACTGATCACAAGGTGGGTCTCCCAAAATGTTCTAGAAAGCCTAATTCGACTGTCTGACTTGCAACGATGTAGGGTGGGACAAGCTCGCTTCGAGCGCCGGCCCACCAGAATACCCACTGAAAATCTCTGGTGGGCCGGCGCGGCGAAGCGCCGCTTGTCCCACCCAACAGTAAGTCAGACAGTCGAACTAAGGACCGGCGCATAAATAAGTGGGGCACGATTTCATCGTGCCGAGCACGTTGAATACGTGCTCCACATCACAAGTCCGACAGTTATTTCTGCGCCGGTCCTAAGCTCACCCACCATCGTCCAAAGTGGCACAACAGATGGCAATCATTGCCACTGACAAAAAATGTCCATTTTCTGTACGCCGCAAACTTGAGCGATCGCATACGCTTCTGCTTTGATCGTTCATCGAGCAAGGAATTGAAACCACGCTTCGTCATTCGAAATGTCGGCGATTGTCGGCGATGTTGTGCGTCTTCACAACGACTGTCGCGTTCGCTGAAGACCCCACGTCACCGTCAAAGCCAAAGGCGTCGGACAAATCGACTCATACGAAGTCCCAGAATTAGCCGCGCGGCGCTAGCCCCGGTTCGTGCCGCAAA
>JAYVQJ010001156.1:0-3574 GCA_043777235.1 Planctomycetia bacterium | reverse complement strand
AAATAACTGCGCGTTTGCCCGTTCGGCTCGTCACGCGGAGCGGTGACGGCTACGTAGCCATCATCGCTCCGCGTGATGAGCCGAGCGCTTCACACACCGCAGTTATTTTCTGCGATCGGTATCACACCTACACCCAATTGCTCTACCACTTGGTCTTCGCCACTCATGAACGTCATCCGTGGTTGACCAAAGACATCCGCGGCCGAGTCCATCAATACCTCGCCGGGGCGATTCGTTCGGAGGGAGGTCACGCCATTCTCGTCGGCGGCATTGACGACCACGTCCACATTCTCGCGCGACTTCGCCAGGATAAATCGCTCTCCGACGTGATCCGCGACATCAAGGCCAACAGCTCCGGATGGATTCACAAGACGTTTCCGGCACTGAAAGAATTCGCGTGGCAGCGCGGATACGGAGCCTTCACCGTCAGCGCGTCGCAGGAAGATCGAGTGCGCAAATACATCGCCAATCAAGAAGAGCATCACCGCGTCCGCACGTTTCGGGACGAGCTTGTCGAGTTCCTCAAGGCCCACGGCGTCCAGTACGACGAGCGATATCTGTTGGATTGAGCGTTGTCATGCCAGCCAGTTCCGTCGCCCGCGTTGCGGGCTGTGTTGCGCGACGATTCTGAAACACCGGGCTTGCGCCCGGTGCTACGATCCGACGCCGCTGTGCGGCTGTAATGCTTACGGGTGCTCGCGTCGGTGGAGTTGCCGAGCAATGTAAGAATCGGCGTTGGCGTCGCCGCAGTCGCAGGGAGACAAGCCTTTTTCGAGCCGCTCGCCCCATTCGCCCGATTTACATTTTCGCTTCGCGACCGCCTTGATCGCAGCGATGATCTTTTCTCGGTCCTTGACGTTCTTCTCGCCGAGTTCCTCGGCAATCGCCTTGCCGTAGTGGTTGAGATCTTTCTTGTTGTCTCCGGGATGACACACTGCGCAAGTGACCCTTCGGTTGAAGGGTTTCAGAGCGTCCTTGTAGACCTCGTCCCAACACGACTTGTAAAGCGGTCGCGCGTCGCTGGGGCGCTGAGACGCGATGAAGAACAGGACAGCCAGCGATATGACCAACCACAGCGGTCGAAGTACGAGGCGGTTCGGCATGATTCGTTCCTTGGAATCGAGACTCAGAACCTGGAGTGCGGTGGCTCGACACCGCCCTCCATATCAAGTGTCACAACGCATGATCAATGCAAGAGACCATCGAAACGCCAGTTGCCTGCGCGCCGTGCGCGTCATCGGCACTCGATGGCTCTTGAATGGAGGGCTTCGTCAAGCCGAAGCACTCCAGGGTTTGGATTTTATCCCAGGCGTTCGGCGATCAACAACGGGGAGTCGGTTGGATCGTCACCAATCGTGATTGCAGCTCGCAGACGCGAGGCGACTTCGTCGAACTTGGATTGCGGTGCGAAGACTCGGACGAGCGGCTGGCCGGTTGCGACTTCGTCACCAATGCGGACAAGCATTTCGAGGCCGACGCTGTGATCGATCGCGTCGGTCAATTGCCGACGGCCGCCGCCGAGGTCGATGATGATCCAACCGAGCGATTCCGTGTCGATCGACTCGATGATACCGGATCGTTCGCCACACAAATCGTGAGCCGGCGCGATCGCGCGCGGGACATCGAGCCGTCCTCCTTGAGCAGCGACCATTCGCTCGAAGCGTTCCATCGCGTGGCCGGAGCCGAGTTCACGAAGTAACCGCGCGCGGGCTTCGATGCGCGTCGCAGTGACCTTTGCGCTGACCAAGACTTCCTGGCCGAGTTCGAGAACCAGTTCGCGCAGGTCGCTCGGCCCACCGCCGCGCAAGCAATCGAGCGATTCGGCAACCTCGACCGCGTTGCCCGCCATACGGCCAAGCGGTTGATTCATGTCCGTGAGCAATGCGGTCGTCGCGACGCCCATTCGCTTGCCAACGGCGACCATTCCGGCGGCCAATTCGCGAGCGATCTCGCGTGTCTTCATGAACGCTCCGCGGCCGAACTTCACGTCCAGGACGAGTGCATTCAAACCCTCGGCCAGCTTCTTGCTCATGATGCTGGCGGTGATCAGCGGCACGGACGGAACCGTCGCGGTCACGTCGCGCAGAGCGTAAAGCTGACGATCAGCGGGGACCAATTCCGGCGTCGTGCCGGTGATGACGCAGCCGACCTCTTGAGTGAGACGATGGATTTCGTCGAGCGACAGGTTCGTGCGAAAACCGGCGATTGATTCCAGCTTGTCGAGCGTCCCGCCCGTCGGGCCGAGTCCTCGGCCGGAGAGCATCGGCACGCAGACACCGCAGCAGGCCAGCAACGGCGCGAGCGGCAACGACACCTTGTCACCGATGCCGCCGGACGAATGCTTGTCGACGCGCGGCAAACAGTTGTCCGGCCACGTCAGTGTTACGCCAGATTTCAACATGCTGTCCGTCATCGCTGCGGTCTCGGCATCGGTCAATCCGCGCAGGAACATCGCGATCAACAGCGCGGCCATTTGATAGTCGGGAATGCGTCCGGCGACATGACCGTCGATCAGAAACGACATCTCCTCGGCGGTCAGTTCGCCGGCGTCTCGTTTTTTCGCGATCAGTTGCGTGGGATTCATGAGAGGGCTTCCGACGGCTGACGCCGCCCGGCTCGCCAAAGATTTGGCCGCAAAATGCTTCACTCCAGGCCGCGTGCGGAATAACCACGGCCCCTGACGAACCGCCGATTGACCGGACTCCACAAATGTGGACTCGCCGATTCGATACGGCTCACCGCACTGGCGATTACCGGTTGAACAAGAACTCTTTGCTGCTGAGCACGCTCCAGTAGAGGTCTTCGAGCGTCTGTCGGCGTTCGTTCTCCGGCGCGGTGGACAAGATGGCTTGCAGCTTTTGTTTTTCGGCATCGGTGGGAAAGCGACTGAGCGCGGTGAGGAACAACTCCTCCGCAAGTTGTTCGGCCGGTGTGTTCGCTTCGATCTGTTTCGAAACGCGATTGTCCTGCGCTTCCAGTTTTTGAATGAGCGTCTCGCCATTCAGGATGTGCAGCACTTGTGTCATGCTTGGTTCGTCGGAGCGTTCGCACTCGCAGGTGATGATCCGCTCGGGGCGGCCAAACGTCTTGAGGAATTCTGACGCGATGTTCGCGTCGGGAAGCTGCATCGCTCGCGTGCCAGCAGGGAAGTCTTTGAACGGTGTCGGCGATGACGTCACCTGCGACATGATGTCGAGCAGCACCTCCGCCTTCAGTCGCTTCGGATAATACCGCGAGTAAAACCGCTCGTCCGGTTCGTTTCCTTTCGCCGCCTGGCTGCTGCGCTGATACGTCTGCGACGTGAGAATGAGCCGCATGAGTTTTTTGAGGTCGTAGGGACGGCTGGTCGCCTGCCCTTCCACGAGAAACCCTGCCAGCGCTGACAACAACTCCGGATTGCTCGGCGGATTCGTCAGTCGCAGGTCATCGACTTTCTCGACAAGACCGACGCCCAAGAAGTTCGTCCAGACCCGGTTCACGATGGCTCGGCTGAAATACGGATTCGTCGGAGACGTCAGCCACGAGGCGACGGCGACGCGGCGATCTGCCGTGCTGTCGAATGACAGCGGTTGTC
>JAYVQJ010001155.1:0-3576 GCA_043777235.1 Planctomycetia bacterium | reverse complement strand
CGCTAGCCCCGGTTTTTGCGGCACGAACCGGGGCTAGCGCCGCGCGGCTAATTCTGGGACTTCGTATCAGAACCAATTTGCGTGGGGCGGTGCTCGTGGCCGTCCCACGTTCATTTGACGAGCGTTCTGTATCACCCGCATCAAAATCCAAACGGAACGCCGATCAAAAAAACAGAGCGTCCTTCGGCGCGCGGGCGCTCAGCCGTTTAGAATCGCTCGCGGCAATCACGAAGAACGAATCCGACCTCCTGGAATCGACGCCACCAGGAATCTGCCCATCTTCGTTTCCGCAACATCGGGTGATCTTGGTGCCGCATGAGACTCGTGGTCGGCCGGTTCCATGGAATGGGTATCCGGCACGAGTGCAGCCGACGTTTGTGTTTATCGGTGAAGGCTTAAGGAGCGAGCGCGGCTCTCGGCCGTCACAGGTGGTGTTGCTCAAGTCGTTCGGCGTGCAAGGGCGGCTCATGAGTTCGAGTCGTTGGCAAAAACGGAACATTCGGAAGAAGTTCGATTGAAAACGAACAGAACAGGTTTTTGGTAGTAGACAAAAGGCTTTCTGCCGAACACGCTGTTCGGGAGTTTGATCTCATCAATTCAGTTGTATTAGTCACCTATTGCCAGAGATCACAGTAATTTAAGAATCATTCTTTCACTTGAGCCGCAGAGTCAGTCATCCAAGAAAGCACCCCATGAGAAGTTCACTCCGGCTACTGGTAACCACGATCGCCCTCATGGCGTCCGTCCTTGTCGTTCACGCGCAAGAACCGAGTGCCACAACATCCGCGATGTCAACGATTGCTGCATTCCAGAAAATTTTGGCGGATGCTAAGACCGAAGTCACTGCGGCCGAAACCGAGTTGGCGAAGGCCCAAAAAAAACTCGACGGAACAAAGCCGTCGGCGATTACTCGTCCCGCTGTCCAGAAAGAATTTGATGCGGCGCAGGTTAAACTCACCACGCGTCGCCTGAAGCTCAATGCATTGGAACGAGCCGAAACGGCGTTGAGAGAACAAGAGCCGATCCAGTCAATGATCGACGAACTGAAACGGCAGTTGGAGGCCATCCCCAATCCCGGCACAGATTTGGAGAACAGTTTACGGGTCATTCTGGAAGGCAAAATCGTAGCCCTGGAAAAAGCCCGTTTGGCACTGAAGGTTCCGCCCATTCCCTCGCCAGAAAATCCCTGCAAGGCTCAAATCGTATGGATGTGGATATCCCTGGCAGCACTGACCCTGTTTCTTGTCCTCCGCTGTTGCTTCCCTTGCAGAAAATCGAGGGTAACTGCGGCGAAAGAAGGCGATGGTGAGCCACGTGTGAACCTCGCCAGGACGGTCACCTTAGGCGCAATGACGTTTATCTTGCTGGTGACCGGGGTGACCTTGTTGTTTACCGGCATTTACGCGGTCACGCCCCCGAGCGATGAAAAAAAGGTGCAGGTTTTTTTCGATGTCGCCAAGTGGGTTCTCGGCGCAGTGCTTCCGGTGGTCGGAGCCTGGGTCGGTACTGTGATGGCCTTTTACTTCGGGAAAGAGAGCCTCAAAGCCGTTTCCGACAATGCAGAGAAGATTATAACGAAGCTCGGCTCTCCGCAGGAGAAATTGGAATCGCGGAAAGCCGGCGAATCGGGTATCGAGATCGACCAAAATACCGCAGTACATCGCATAACCAAAGCAAGTCTCGAGACAGAGGATTTGAACGACATCAAAAAATCTTACTCGAAAGACGGTGGCAAGACATTTTTTGAACGCCTGCCCATTCTCAATGCTGATGGATCGGCCGCCGCATGCCTGCATTATAGCACGTTGACGAAGTATCTCTCGAACACGGATCAGACAGTAGCCACAAACATGACCCTCGGTGCGTTGATTAAGAAGCTCAATTGGGAGCCAGCGAAGAGCTTTGCCACGCTGCTGTCCACTGATACGCTGGCCGCCGCGCAGATGCGGATGAAAGACTCCAAAGAGTGCTCGGATATCTTCGTCACGGCCGATGGCACCCCCTCCACGCTCGCAAAACGTTGGATTACCAACGATGACATCTTAAAGGTCGCTCAAGCTTGAGGGGCAACGACCACCAACACGGTTTCAAGTTCGAAAGTCGTGTAACGACGGACTCCTCGTCATCACCGACTTCACGCTGGGGTCGCTCAAGGCTTCGGTGAATGGCTGCTGAGCGACAACGCCGACGCCGTGTGGCTGCGTCAACATGCCGAGGTCTTCATCGTCCCGATCATGGACGTTGACAACTCCGCGACTGGCAACGGCGGCAAGGATGCGATCCCTCACGATCACAACCGCGACTGGTCCGATCAGCCGCATTGGAGTGAAACGATCGCGGCTCAGAGGCGAGTGACCGACTTGATCGACGGCAATCGCATGGACGTGTTCCTCGACTTGCACAACCCCGCGCCGGGCGACCCGACGTTCTTCTACATTCTGTCGAACGACCTGCTGCCCGAAACCATGATTGCCCCGCGAGACCGCTTCATCGAACTGGCCTACGCTCGCATCAGCAAAATCAAACCGCTGATCCCGATGAGCAACAAACCCAAAGTCACCGGACCGAACTATCACCCGCTGTGGCGACACATCAGCACCAACTGGGTCGCGATGCACGGCAACCCTCACACCGTCAGCCTCTGCCTGGAGACGATCTGGAACTACCAGAACTCCACGACCGACGGCTATCGCGCCGTCGGCAGTAACCTCGCCGCCGCGACTCGCGAATACCTCGCCGAATGCCCCGCGAAGCCGTGATGAAGAAGTAAGCCCATGTTCTCCCGAAGTACGCAATCCGTCGCGCAGAAATTCGGCGTTGTCAGGGATACAGTCACGGTTCGTGAATCCAATCAACCCAACAGAGAAAACGAAGAGCGACCGATGATGCGACGACTATCGTGGATGACGGCGATGTGTTTGATGTTGAACGGTCTGTTGCAGACTTCTGCGCAAGCCGCCGAGCCGGTGCTGCAACTCCGCAAGGGAGAGCGAATTACTTACATCGGCAACACATTGGCCGATCGGATGCAGCATTCGGCCTGGCTGGAGACTTACATCCACGCGCTGTCTCCCGAACTCGACATCACGTTTCGCAACCTCGGCTATTCCGGCGATGAGTTGAAGCTGCGGCAGCGCGAAGAAAACTTTGGCAGTCCCGATCAGTGGTTGGAAAAGACCAAGGCGAGCGTCGTCTTTTGCTTCTTCGGCTACAACGAGGCGCTGCGTGGTCCGGCGGCTCTTGATGGGTTTCGCAAAGACTTGGCCGAAACGATCGACGGGATGCTCAAGCGGCAGACCGGCAGCGGGCAGGTGAAGTGGTGTTTGCACACGCATTTCGACGTCGAGAAGTACGTCCCCGATCGCATCGACGTCACGCCCGACGCGGGCGGCGAGCATGACGAACGCGCGGTGCTCGAACGAGTGCTGGAGTCCGACCGGCTGTATGTCATGGATCGCGGCTACGCCAAGTTCGCGCTGTTCAACGCCATCGTGAAGCACGGCAGCAGCTACGTCTGCCGTCTGCGCGACAACAGCGTCTACGAGATCATCGAAGAGCGTCCGCTGACCGCTGACC
>JAYVQJ010001154.1:0-3583 GCA_043777235.1 Planctomycetia bacterium | reverse complement strand
CTTGATCGACACGAGCTTCTTCAGCAAAGCAGTCACGATCAACGGACTAGGCGGCAACGACACGTTGTATGGTGGACCGGCGGCCGATCGCATTGATGGCGGCACCGGCAACGATCGCATCTCCGGCGGCGCGGGAGCAAACACGCTCTTCGGGGGCGACGGCATTGATTGTGTCGTCGAGACCAGCAACGCCCCGGTCTTTTCCGTCAGCAACTCGGCAGTCATCGGAACCGAGACCGAGCGGATTTATTCGTTCGAGCAAGCCGAACTGACCGGCGGCGCTTCGGCCAATGCGATCTCGGTCGCCAGCAATTTCACGGGACCGGTGACGCTCAACGGAGGAGCTGGCAATGACACGCTGCTCGGCAATCAGTTCAACGATGTGCTTAACGGCGATGCCGGGAACGATTCGCTCAACGGCGGTCTCGGTGATGACTCGCTCAGCGGCGGCGACGGCAATGACACGCTGATTGGGCACCTCGGCAACGATTCGCTGGATGGCGGAGCCGGTGCGGACATCGAACTTGGCGGTTTCGGAGATGACACGGTGCTGGGTGGCCTCGGCCGCGATCTGTTGATCGGCGGTTACGGTCGTGACTCGGTCGCTGGCGGGAATGACGACGACATCGTCATCGGCAGTTCGACGAAATACGACAACAACATCGCTGGACTGACTCAGATTCTGACCGCGTGGAACAGCACGGCGACGTATGCCACGCGGATCAGCCAGTTGCAGAGCACCAGCTTCGCGTACTTCCTCAAGCCACTCGCGCTGATCACGGACAACGCCTCGGTGTATGACGACTTCGCGCGCGACAGTGTCAGCGGAGGGAGCGGATCGGACTACTACTTCCTGCCGGGCGACACGACGTTGTCGACGACCGATGCGATCCTCGATCGGCAGCCGACGGAAACCATGGACGTCGCGGTCTACGGTACTCAGTCTCCCGGCTTCTTCCCGTTGAATATGACGAAGCCCGATTACTTGCAGACGCTGCCCGATCCGACATTCGGCACGCCGATCACGCGCATCACGGGCGACCCCGGCACGCCTCTTGTTCTGCCGGTCAACATCGGCGGCACAGCGACGATCATTTGGAGCGGCGCGGTGCGGACGCGCTACGTCACCGACAGCACCTGGAACATTGACGGCTCGCTGATGATGCTCCGCAGTTACGATCCGGGGATGACGTATCACGTCGTGCTGGACGGAGCGACTTATCAGCCACAATTCCTCGCGACGCTGCCGACATCGAACTATCGCTGGAGCCAAAACCCCGCGACCCCGCATGTTCAATACGGTTTCCTACAAGCGAGCGTGCTCGATGCGAAAGGAGCGACCGAGGAAGGGATCGTCACATCGCTTCCTGCCGCCGGACCCGACGACGACAAGATCGTCCGCTACGACGTCACCACCGGGCAGGTCTTGAATACGATCACGCTGCCGTTCAACAAATTGTTCTCGGCCAAGACAACCATCGCGTTCGCCAACGGCCACGAATACGCCGCGATGTACGGAGTCTCGAAGACCGCTCCCAGTCCGACGGCCATCACCGTCTACATTGTGCAATTGGACGCACCGGCGGGTGCGAATCCGATCGTCGCGTCGATGTTGCTGACCACGACCGACAGCGGCACGGCGGACCCCACGTATTCGCGATCGCTCGATTTCGCCAACTTGTGGTTCTCGCCCGATGGCCAACATTTGCTGTCCGTCTACAACGGAGCGACGACGGCAACGCGCTCGTGGCGGTTGTTGGATGTCAGCTATCCGACCGGCTCAAGCACGACCGGCACGATCACGTCGCACGTGATTCCCGATCTGGTATCGGACAACGCCTTCCAATCCAACGGCGATCGGACCAAGGGACACTTCCCGGTCAACTGGTCGCACCCGGTCTTCGCGCTCGGAGCCAACGGCAACGTGTTCGTCGTCGGCGTCAGCGGTCAATTCAACGGCCGCAGCTTTCCTCAGAACGAGGTCGCGACCGCCAACGGCAAGGCCGGCAGCGTGCTGGCCTTCAATGTCTCGACCAATTCGTTCCGGTCGCTCACCGAGCCGACCAACGAGAACCTCGCCACGCACATCACAGCGACCAACACACAGCATCCCGGCTACGTCTTCGTCAGTTATTGGAACGATGCCGCACGCGGCTCGAAGTACAGCGGCGAGATCATCGCCATCAATCTCGCGGACCCGTTCGGAGTCAACGGCACGATTGAGTTGGTCCACCATCGCACGAACGTGGCCAACAAGTTCTATCACGGCAACACGCTGCCAACGGTCTCGCCCGACGGCAAGAAGCTGATCTTCAGCAGCACTTGGGGACCACGCCAAAGTGTCGTGCAATCATTCGTGCTGGACCTCAATGGCTTGGTCCCGTGACGGATCACCGTTCGACCAGCAGCACGCCGACGAGGATGTCGTACAGCGCGTGACTGCCGGCCGTGATGCCGAATCCGCGGAACACGAACAGCACGGCGAAGATTCCACCCGCCACGGCGCGGAAGCTGAATCGGAACAGATCGAACGGCTCGCCCGATGGGCCAACGTGGTGCGCGGCTGAGAACAGCAAACTCGTGATCAGTACCGCCAGCGACGTCGCCCACGCACGAGGCAGCGGAGTATGCCGCAACACTCCGAACGCAGCGGGGAGCAACGTCAATCGGAAGAGCACCTCTTCATAGATGCCCGCTCCCACAAAACCGAGTGATCGCGCGAGCGTCTCAGCCTCGGTCGCAGTCAACGACAACGAGAAGACTCGGCTTTGCAACTGGCCAAGCAGCATCAATACGAACGCGAAGACGACGCACTCGGCAAACATCCCGGCCAGCGTTTCCCACGACACACGCCACGGATGCCGCTCGATCCACTGCCACACGAGCAGCCCCAACACGACCAGCAAGGGAGGCAACCAACTGACTCCCAGGCCGATGAACTCCAAGCCGCCGCGCAGCCAAACGTCAGCCCCACTGCGCAGCGCCGCCGCGTTACGTCCACCGAGCCACAGGATGCCGATCTCATAAGCAATCAGCAGAGGCATCAAGAACACCAATGAAGGCCACGGCAGTCGCGATTGATGCCAATACTCAGATTTCAACGATCGTTTCATGTGCCGCAGTGTAGTTGGTCCGAGCGAGTTGGAAACGTGCCCCACGCCGCGCGCTGAGCCATCAAAGAGGATGCGGGACAATCCCTCGTTTTGACTCCACGTTGGCTACGTCCTTTGCAAAGCTTCAAAAGATGCCACCCTCCGCTCGGTGAGAATTCTCACACGGTCATGGCCGACACAAGATTCCTTGATGCGGACCGGCGCACAACACAAACATCATTCTGCCAATTGGATCTTGGCAGAATGATGGGGGCAGAATGATGGGCCTCGTCGGCCTGAGGCGAAGACACGTTCACGAGTTAATGCGACTCTCCGCCAGTCGTGTTGATTTCGGGAGACAATGAGCCGCAAGGTGCTAACGAGGCTCCGCCTCAGACCATGAGCCGGCACGCGCTAGCGTCCGGTTCGAGAGTCCATCGACGTTCCGAACCGGACGCTAAATGACCGTGCGTGATCCGTGTTGATCGCCG
>JAYVQJ010001153.1:0-3584 GCA_043777235.1 Planctomycetia bacterium | reverse complement strand
TTTGGACTGTGTGAAGGCTTCGCCGAAAGCCGTGCCGATGCTGGCTCCGCGAGCGGCACTCCAGCGGCGGCAGCATTCGAGGTACTCGTCAACGCCGTGTTGCTTGCGCAGCCATTCGCGCTGGCTGGCATGGCAGACGAGCATCTTCAACTTGAGGTCGAACGTGGCGGAGATGTCGAGGATGAATTCCGGCTCGATGGGGCGGCCGAACCAATCGGAGGCTTCGATGGCATCGACGAAGTACAGGTGCGGGATGTGATCGGTCGCGGGAGCCGGCTCCCACTGGCGAGTTGCGTAGTTCGGGACGCTGGCATTGAAGCAGGCGTCGCGCAACAGCTTGCAGGTCACCTCGTGGTCCGACATGTAATCGACCGGCGGAGCGGTGAGGACGATGTCGGGACGGACTCGTCGCAGGACTTCGGTGACTCGGCGGCGAGCGTCGTTGTCGTGCGTGATGCTTAGATCGCGAAATTCCAAGCAGAGGTAATCGGCTCCGAGCAGATCGGCGGCGGCCTTCGCTTCGGCACGGCGGACGGCGGCGATTTCGTCGCAGCCCATTTCGGCTGATCCGCAGTCGCCCGGCGTCATGGTGGCGATCGTGATCGGACAACCTTTTTGCTTGAGCAACGCCAGCGTGCCGGCGCATTGAAACTCGACGTCGTCGGGATGAGCGTGAATCGCGAGGACTCGCGGAGTGGGGACGCTGCGGTGCATTGCAATCTGACCTTTCGACAGTTTTCATCCGTCTTGTGATTCTGCAAGAAGATTTTTCAACGCAAAGACGCGAAGGTGCAAAGAGGAGTTACAAGGTGACAAGCACGACGCGCGAGCGAGTGATGGCGGATTCAACGGTTCGAATCCCTCGCTGGCGCTTCGGGCTAGTTTTCTTTGCGGCTCTGCGTCTTTGCGTTGAAAATGTGTCCCAACAAAGGCAACGGCATGTGGCACGATAAGTACAAGGACGGAGCACCTCAACCGGCTCAGATCATTCACTGCGGAAAGCTGCCGGCGAGCGTCTTCAGCGACTCGCGCGATGCGGCACGGTTTGTGGCGGTCGTGATCGGCAATTTGATTCGCGAGAAGAATGCGGCGGGACAGAAGACGGTGCTTGGATTGGCGACCGGCTCGACTCCGATCGGCGTTTATCGGGAACTCGTGCGGATGCACAAAGCGGGCGAGCTGGATTTCTCGAACGTCGTGACCTTCAACCTCGACGAATACTGGCCGATGAAGCTGGAGTCAGAGCAGTCGTACCACAGCTTCATGGCGGAACACTTGTTCGACCACGTCAACATCCCGAAGGACAATATCCACATCCCCAGCGGCCTGTGGTCTGCGGACGAGGTCGAGAAAAAGTGTGCCGAGTACGAACGCCTGATCGCTCAGAACGGCGGCTTGGATTTGCAACTGTTGGGGATCGGACGGGATGGCCACATCGGCTTCAACGAACCGGGCAGCGAACGGAACAGCCGCACTCGGTTGATCGCGCTCGACCCGATGACTCGGCGGGACGCGGCCGGAGATTTCGGGGGCGAAGAAAAAGTGCCGGCTCGCGCGATCACGATGGGAGTGCAGACCATTTGGGAAGCCAAACGTGTCTTCTTGATGGCTCTTGGCGAGAAGAAGGCGTTCGTCATCCGAAAGGCGCTGGAAGGGGAACCGACTCCGAATGTCCCCGCGAGTTTCCTGCAGAATCATCTCAACACGTCGTTCATTCTCGACGAAGCGGCCAGTGCAGAGCTGACCCAAGTGCGGACTCCGTGGATCGGCGGGCGAATCGTCGATTGGACTCCGACGCTGCAAACGCGAGCGATGGTCTGGCTGTCGCAAACCTGCAACAAGCCGCTGCTCAAATTGGAGCTGAAGGATTTCTTGCAGCATCACTTGTACGACATCCTGCATCTCGAAGGTGGCGTGTCGGCGATTCGGGAACGAGTCTTCCAGCAACTGATGGGGACGATCTGCACGCAGCCGGGAAACAAGCAACCGCTCAAGGTGCTGATCTTCAGCCCGCATCCCGACGACGACGTGATCTCGATGGGAGGCACGTTCATTACATTGGTCAATCAAGGGCATCAGGTTCACGTCGCGTACATGACCGGCGGCAACATCGCCGTCCGAGATGATGCTTGTTTGCGGCATCTCGACTATGTGGAGGAAAGCTCGCAGACGTTGGGTGGCCTGCATCCCGACACAGCCGCACGGCTGAAGAATTGCCGAGCTGACATTCGCTCAAAGAAACCGGGCGATCACGATTCAGTGGATGTGCTGACGCTGAAGGGTTTGATCCGCAAGACCGAAGCGACGAACGCTTGCGAGTTGGTCGGTGTCCCAGCCAGCCAATTGAATTTTCTCGAATTGCCCTTCTATCAAACCGGCAGCGTGAAAAAGAAAGCGATGGGCGATCCCGACATCGACATCGTCGCCAACAAGCTCCGCGAACTGCGTCCCGATCAGATTTACTTCGCCGGCGATTTATCCGATCCGCATGGCACTCATCGCGTCTGCGCTCAGATCGTGATTGAGGTGCTCGCTCGGCTTGAACGCGAAGGTTACTCGCCGGAAGTTTGGATGTATCGGGGAGCGTGGCAAGAATACGAGCCTCACGAAATCGACCGCGCCGTGCCGCTGAGTCCCGAAGTGGTGCTCAAAAAGAAACAGGCGATCCTGCGGCACGAAAGCCAGAAAGACGGAGCGATGTTCATGGGTGCCGACGACCGTGAGTTTTGGATGCGGGCCGAAGATCGGACCAAGCAAACAGCGAAAATTTACAACGATCTGGGTCTGCCGGAGTTCTTCGCGCTCGAAGGATTCGTGCGGTATCGCGGCCAAAAACTGTGAGGCCGCGACGACAACCGGGATCACTCGCCAAGTTGCTTGAATCCCCCTGTTGAAACGCGATACTCGCACGCCGTTCGTCAACGGAAACCGTATCAAACACATGCCGCAGCCGATGGGCCAAACGCGGCCAAGGAGAATGATGATGGCAGAGACTCGTACCGGAGCAGTGACACTCAAAGGCAACCCCGTGACCCTCGCAGGAGCCGCATTGCAAGCCGGCCAAGCCGCGCCGGATTTCAAGCTGCAAGACAACGGACTGGGCGAAGTGACGCTGGCGTCCAGCGCCGGTAAGACGCGCGTGATCGCAACCGTTCCGTCGCTCGACACGCCGACATGCGCGATGGAGACCAAGCGATTTAATGACGAGATCAAGAACCTGCCGAACGTCGAAGTGCTGGTCGTCAGCATGGACTTGCCGTTCGGACAGAAACGCTGGTGCGGTGCCGAAGGAGTCGCAAACGTCAAGACACTGAGCGCTCATCGTTGTTCGAAGTTCGGCGAGGACTACGGCACGCTGATTTCCGGCGGCGCGTTGGACCGCTGCCTCTGCCGAGCCATCTTCGTGGTCGACGGGAATGGCACACTGAAGCACGTCGAATACGTCAAAGAGATCGCCGAACATCCGAACTACGAAGCCGTGCTCGCCGCAGCGAAAGGCTAGTGCTCGGCGTCGATCGGCACCTCACGAACTTGTCACCCGAAAGGCCCGCGATTCCTCTGGGATCGCGGGCTTTTTTTGTTAC
>JAYVQJ010001152.1:0-3585 GCA_043777235.1 Planctomycetia bacterium | reverse complement strand
ATTGGCCGAGACCTGCCGTGAAGTCTGTGAGCTAGATCGCGTCTTGTTCTTGCCGTGTGGAAAGTCACCGCACAAACCGAACGGAGCGATCGCCTCCGGGAATCAACGCGCGGAGATGCTGGAGTTCGCGGTCGCCGGAGATCCACGATTCGGAGTCTGTCGCATCGAACTGGAACGGAACGGGCCGTCATTCACGGTCGAGACGTTGCGACAATTGCGGGTTGAGCAACCAGACAGCAACCTTTTCTTTCTGATGGGAGCCGATTCGCTGGCCGACTTGCCGCTGTGGCGCGAGCCGCTCGCGATTCTCGAACTGGCGACGATCGTCGCCGTCAATCGGGGCCAGCGAGCACCGCCGGACTTGGAGACACTCGCAGCTAGGCTCGGCCCGATCGTGCGTGATCGCGTGCGACTCGTCACGATGCCCGCCATCGAACTGTCGGCCACGGAAATTCGCGAACGAGTCCGCACCGGCCGCAGCCTGCGCTTCCGAGTGCCCCGCGCGGTCGAGGAATACATTCGGCAGAATGGAATTTATGAGAGTTCCGAGTTCCGAGTTCCGAGTTCCGAGTAAAAGCATTCGGATCTCGGCGACTCTGTTGTTCACTCGGTACTCGGTACTCGGAACTTTTATGCAACTTGGCCGCATCCGCATCTCGCATCCGTTCGCATTGGCTCCGATGGAAGAGCACACGAACCCGCCGTTCCGCGCGTTGGCGAGGCAGCTCGGAGCCGGATTGCTCTGCACCGAACGGATCGATTCATCGGATGTCGCCAAGCGTGATCGTCGCGCATTGAGATTGTTGGAAACCTCCCCCGGTGACTCGCCGTGCGCGGGTCAGATCAGCGGCATTGATCCGGCTGAGATGGCCGAGGCCGCGCGCGTCGTGGAAGAGCGCGGCTTCGCGATCGTCGATTTGAATTTCGAGTGTCCGATTCGACGTTTGATCCAGCGCGGCGAGGGTGGGGCGTTACTCAGCGATCCGGCGGCGATTGGGCGGATCGTCGCGGCAGTCGTTCGAGCAGTCTCGATTCCGGTGACGCTCAAGATTCGGACGGGGCCGGATGAAGCCAGCGAGACGTGCCTCGAAGTCGCTCGCGCCGCAGAGCAGGGAGGGGCGGCGGCAGTCGATCTGCATGCTCGCAGCGTACAACAGGCGTATGTCGGCGAAGCAGATTGGTCAGCGGTCACACGGTTGAAGCAAGCGGTGACGATCCCGGTGCTCGGCAGCGGCAGCGTCCGTTCTCCGGCCGATGCGGTCCGATTCCTGCGCGAGACCGGAGCCGACGGCGTCGCGATCGGTCGCGGATGTCTCGGCAATCCGTGGATCTTCAAGCAATCTCGCGAGCTGTTTCAAACCGGTGTCGCTGGCCGCGATCCGAGTCCCGTTGAACGAGGCCGCGCGCTCCTGCAATTGATCGAAGGGGAGTTCCGCTATTACGGCGCGCCTCTCGCTCTGCGACGACTGGCTCGAACGAGTTGTTACTTCGCGAAGTTCGTCCCCAAGTTCGACGACTTCAAGCAGGCCGTTCACAAAGTCCGAGACTTGGCCGCAGTTCGTCGGCTCATCGGCGAGCACTTTCGCTGAGCCCGGCCGATGGCCGTGAGCCGTTGGCCGGAAGCCGATTTCAGTTTGGCTCATTCGGTAATCCAGGGAGGTCGCTTCGGGGACTCTTTTCTGCCACGGATGAAACACGGATTGAACACGGATCAGGACAGGAGACAGGGAATTGGAACAGAAGAAGAAGGAGAAGAAGCGGCGGACGGAAATGCCGGACAACAGTTATTTTTCACGGATAAAACACGGTCCCAGCAAGAGGTTAGAGCGGTTCCATCAGCCGTGTAGCGGTTATCGGTAGCCGAAGTCGCCAGACTTCGGGGCGGAACTCTGGCGAGTCCCGCTACAGCAACTTGGAACCGCTCTAGAAAACGTTACGCGCCCTCGTTCCGCCACCTCACCTTTTTTCTACTTTGTTTTGTTCGCTGTCCGGATCCGTGTTCATTCCGTGTTTCATCCGTGGCTTTGAACCTTGCCTCCCCGGAACACCGGAAGAGCCTTCAGTTTTTGAAACCGGAACTCGCGATCCCATCAAAACCACTGCGACACAATGCCGATCGCAGCACACGCCGCGAGCGTCCAGCCGATGCCGACTTTGAATCGGAACGTCGCAATGCACGCTCCGACGGCCAGCACAGCCGTCAGTCGTTGAATCGTGCTCAGGTCGGGGATCAGCAACCGCAGCCCAAACCAGTGCGTTTCCTCGACGTGTCCGAACAACACATGCAGCGAAAACCAGACGGCGAGATTGAGCACGACTCCGACCACCGCCGCCGTGATCGCCGATAGAGCGGAGGTCAGCGCAACGTTGCCTCGCAGACGCTCGACCGACGGCGCGCCGAGGAAGATCCAGAAGAAGCAAGGCGCGAACGTGACCCATGTTGTGAGCATCGAGCCGAGCACTGCGGCCGTCGTCGGCGACAGCTCACCCGGATTGCGATACGTCGCCAAGAAGCCGACGAATTGCGTGACCATGATCAGTGGGCCGGGAGTTGTCTCGGCCATGCCCAGTCCGTCGAGCATCTCCGGCGGTTCGAGCCAGTGATAACGCTCGACCGCCGCTTGCGCGAGATAGCCGAGCACCGCATACGCTCCGCCAAACGTGACGACCGCTGCTTCGCTGAAGAAGACACCAACGCGCGTGAACGTGTTCTCGCCACCCAATCGCCACCACAACAACGCGACAGGACCAAGCCACAACGGCAACCACACGGCACAGACTCGAAGCGTGCGCGACCAACTCGGCACGGCCGGCGGATGCACATCGTCGAGCAGATACTTCACCGGCGCGGCGTTCGCCTCGGCATGAGCATTCGCCGCGTGCCCCTTCAAAACGGCAAACAGTTCCGGTCGCATTCGACCTCCAACAAATCCGATCAACCCGGCCGAAAAGACAATCACCGGAAACGGCACGCCGCAGAAAAAGATCGCAAGAAACGCGGCGACAGCGAGGCTCAGCATCACGCGATTCTTCAGCACCTTCTTGCCGATGCGAATCACCGCCTCGACCACGACCGACATCACCGCCGGCTTTAGTCCGAGAAACAGCCCGGCGACAAACAACGTCCCGCTGCCGCCGACGTACAACAGGCTCAGCAGCAAGATCGACACGAAGCCGGGGAGCACGAACAACAACCCGGCCAACATCCCGCCGCGAACGCCGTGCATCAGCCAGCCGATGTAGATCGTCAACTGCTGAGCTTCCGGCCCCGGAATCAACATGCAGAAGTTGAGCGCGTGTAGAAACCGCTCTTCGCTGATCCACTTTTTCTCTTCGACCAGAATGCGGTGCATGACCGCGATCTGCCCCGCCGGCCCGCCGAAGCTCAGACAGGCGATGCGGCCCCAAACCCAGAATGCTTCACTCAGCGTGATGGAGACATGTGAGGTCGAGGGCTGAGCAACAGTCGTCGTCAATTCAAAATCTTCCCGAGTCGAGATGCTTACCGAATCCGCCGCCGATCTACTGACCCGGTTGAGGCCAACCGATCGCGCGCTGCAATTGGAACTGCGCCACATTGTAATC
>JAYVQJ010001151.1:0-3585 GCA_043777235.1 Planctomycetia bacterium | reverse complement strand
TCGGTGATGCCGAACACGGCGAAATGACGGCGTTGTTCGCCGAGCACGCGCTGGCCGCGCAGCTCGGCCATCGCCTGCCGGCCGATGGCCGTGAGCCGATGGCCGAGAGCCGTAGTCCTTTTGACGCTGAAGAGACTCATGAAGAAAAGGATCACGGCTTTCGGCCAACGGCTTTCGGCGATCGGCCGGCGCGCCTCGCTGACTTTGTCGCGCTCCGCGAAGAACTCGACGCTTCGTTCGCGAAACGTCTTTTCCTTTGGCCGCGACAGACGGGACCGAAGGGAGATTTGGTCGATGACGAGATGGGCAGAGTGCTGCAAGTCCCCGGTTGGTCGAACATCTTCACGCAGCCAATCATCAATCGCATTGAGATGCTTTCGACCGGCGTTCGCACGGACATCGGCGTGAAAGTCTTCGGACCGGACCTCGACACCATCGACAAGGTTTGCAAGCAAATCGAAGCCGCGCTCAAACCGCTCAGCGGGGCACGCGACGCGATTGCCGCGCCGGTCATGGGCAAGGGCTACTTGGAGATCGACATCGACCGCAAAGCCGCCGCGCGCTACGGCATCAGCGTCGAAGACATTCAAAACGAAATCGAAGTCGCACTCGCCGGCCGAGTCGTGACCTACACCGTCGAGAAACGCGAACGCTTCCCCGTCCGAATTCGTTACGCCCGCGTGGACCGCGAGGACGAAGAGTCCATCGGCAACTTGCTCGTCACCGCCGGTTCGATGTCGTCTGCGCCGAGTGGCATGTCTGCGGGCGGCATGGGCGGCGGCTCCAGCGGTGGCATGTCCGGCGGCGGCGCGATGTCTGCCAAACCGGCTCGCAGCGAATCGAATTCGATGCTCTCGCCCACGACCACGCTCGGCGGCGATTCGCACTCGGCCACACCGCAGCACGCGCTGACGGGCAAGAAACGGATTCCGCTGAGTAGCGTCGCAACGATTCAGATCGTCGAAGGCCCGGCCATGATCAAAAGCGAGAACGGCCGGCTGCTGAACTATGTGACGCTGAACGTGCGCGGCCGAGACATCGTCGGCTTCGTCGATGAAGCCCAGCGCGTCGTCGCCGAGAAGGTCGAACTGCCCGAAGGGGTCCACATCGAATGGAGCGGCGAGTTCGAGCATCAAGTTCGTGCGGCCGAGACGCTGCGGTTCGTCTTCCCCGTGGTCATCGTGCTGATCTTCGTGATTCTGTATTTGACGTATCACGACCTCGCCGACGCCGCATTGATGATGCTGGCTGTCCCCGAAGCGCTGAGCGGCGGTGCATTCTTCATGTATTTCTTTCCGAAGATCATGCAGGGTTGGGACGCCCCGCCGATGGACTTCAGCGTGGCGGTGTGGGTCGGTTTCATCGCGTGCTTCGGCATGGCCACTGAGACCGGCATCATCATGCTGGTCTATCTCCGCGAAGCGATCGACAAGCGCGGCGGCCTCGAAAAGATCGCGTCGCTGGAAGAGCTTCGCCAAGCGGTCATCGAAGGAGCCGTGCATCGACTGCGACCGAAGCTGCTGACCGAAGGAGTCGCGATCATCGCCATCTTCCCGATGGTGTTCGCCAAAGGCGTCGGTGGCGAAATCTTGGCCCCGATGGCGTTGCCTGTGTTGGGCGGCTTGCTGATCTCGGACGAGGTGGTCGACCTCTTTTTGCCCGTCCGCTTTTATTGGGTCCGCCGGTCGAGGTGGCTCAAGCTGCAAGAGGCGAAAGCCAAACAAGCCGCCAACGATTCAGCACAACTTGCCTCGCTCGCCACCACTGCGATCACTGCGGCTGTTTGAGGCCAGATGCCACTTGCGGAGACAAGGTCTTCAGTCCGATCCAAAGTCTTGTTAGAGTCCTCTACATGACTCGCTCGCGAAATGCCGAAAGAGTGAAGTCGGAGGTCGTCGAGGCATCATGGTTTCCCGGTTGACAGTTTTGATTGCACTGCTGGCTCAAGGCTTGGCCTCAATGTCGCCGGCTTGTTTTGTTCGTTGCATCGCATCGAACGGGCATGAGTGCATTGAGCTGGTCGGCCAAGACTGTCATTGCGGCGAACTCGGCCTGAGCGACCACGACCACTCGACAGCGGCGTGTTGCTCGGCACATCACGACGCCGATGATCAAGACGACGTCGAGACGAAAATGACCTCTCGCGACGACTGCGGCTGTTTGCACTCGCCGTTGGATTTAGGTCCACAATCGCCCGCGAAATCGCTGGTGGCCGAGCAATTGTCTGACGCGCAGGCGATTTGGTTGGCCGCTCTGCCGGTCACTTCAGAGAACGTTGCCGCGCTCGAACGCGCGGGATTGTCGCCGCCGCTGCTGAAGCCACAGGTCTCGCCGCATTTGGCGTTTTTGGCGACCATTGTGCTGCGCGTGTGAGCGACTCGCGCTCGACGCCGCACGCCGTGGGGCAGGTTTCCAACCTGCCTATGCTTGAACTTCTTGGAGGCGGGCAGGTTGAAAACTTGTCCCACTTCAGCACCGCTTTTCTGAGGGCACAGCGATGTCTCAGGTCACGACAGAATCCCGTCCGTCGCAACCGCGACCAAGTTTGATCCGCCGGTTGCTGCATTCGATTCCGACGATATTGACGTTCGGAATGCTCATCGCGATCGGTTGGTTCGGGCATCACTTCGGCTGGAAGCTGCCGAAAGCTTCCGAGTTGCGAGGCGAAGTGACGTCAGCAAAGAATCCCGAATGGTGCGCGGAGCACAATGTTCCCGAAGCGATCTGTGTGGAGTGCAACGCCAAGCTGATGCCCAAAGTGGAGAAGCCGCGCTGGTGCAAGTTGCATGGCGTCACGGAATGTCCGACGTGTCACCCGAAATTGGCTCAGGTCGCGGGTGAGGCGAAATTGCCGCAGTACGACACAGTCGCGGCGATCAATCAGTTCGACCGGGCGGAGAACAACAGCCGCTGCAAGAAGTTTCTGCGACGCATTCAGTTCGAGTCGCTCGCTGCTTTCGAGAAATCAGGGATCGATGTCGATGTCGCAACCGAGCGGCCGATGATCGAAGCGTTGCGAATCAACGGAGAACTCGGTTACGACCAATCGCAGGTCGCGCATCTGTCGACACGTTCGTCCGGGTCGGTTTGGAGAGTTTTGAAAACGCTGGGGGATGAAGTCCACGCGGGTGACGTGTTGGCGCTCATCGACGCGGCGGTCGTCGGCAAGGAGAAGTCGGAACTGGGCCGCGCGATCGTCCATCAGCAACTCAGGAAACGGACGCTCGACAGCCTGAAGAGCGCGGCGGGTGCGGTTCCGGAGAAACAGATTCGCGAAGCGGAGTCGGCCTACGAAGAGGCCCAGATCAACGTGACGATGACGACGCAGGCGTTGGTGAATCTGGGCTTTGACGTTCCCGGCGGGTTGACCAAACAAGACGCTCAGCAATTGACACGCACGCTGCAATGCCTCGGACTGCCGCAAGAACTGTGCGACACGTTCGCTGGCAAGGGGACGATGACGATGAATCTGATCCCGATCATCGCTCCGCAAGACGGCGTGATTGTCGAGATGGACGTGGTCGCCGGCGAAGTCGTACAGCCGGAGAAGGCACTGTTCACGCTGGCCAACTTGAGCCGCATGTG